>JBASAZ010000227.1:0-5468 GCA_049650845.1 Ornithinimicrobium sp. | reverse complement strand
GTCCCGGACCGTGGGCCACCGGGCAGCCGGCGGTCACTGCTCCAAGCCCAGGGCCCCAGCCACCTGTGAGGTCAGCTCGGACAGGTTCGCGGTCTGTGCGGTCAACTGGTCCACGGTGGACGGTTCGACGGTGACCTCGGGGCAACGATCGGAGGGAAAGGCGTCGTTCTCGAGGCAGTAGAGCACCCAGCCGTCGCCGTCGCGCAACGGCTCCAAGGTCGCCTCGAGGTCGGCGAAGGCCTCGTCCAGCTGCGCTGCCAGCTCGGGATCGGCCGCCTCCAGGGCCGGGCTCAGCAATCCGATAGCGTATTCAGAGCCTTCGACGTTGGCGGCGAGGTCCCACAGGTCCGTCTTGGCGTAGCGATTCTCCTCACCGGTGATCTTGCCGAGCGAGACCTCCTCGATCAGCTCGGAGGCGCCCACCGGCACCGCAGCGGCCGGGATGTCGAGCCCGTCAACCTCTTGGGCCAACGTCTCCAGATCGGCATCGAGCTGGTCCGCGAACTCGGCGCCGCCGTCGGTCGTCTGCTCCTCGAAGAGCAGATATTCCAGCCGGTGCCAGCCGGTGAAGTCCGGGTCGTCGGGGCCTGCGAAGTCATCGACCCGAGCATCCAGGGTCCCGTCGAGCTCGGGGATCAGTCCCGCAATCGGCTCGATGCGTTCCCATCCCTGTCGCGACGGGGCGTATGCCGCCTGCGCCGCTTCGAGATCTCCGGCCCGGACTGCGTCGGTCAGCACCGTGGTGTCTGCACGGGTCTGGTCGACCTGGTCCACGACGTACGTCTCGTACTGCGCGACCGCGTCGGTGACGAGCTGGTTGTCGGACTCGGCCTGGAGGTCCGATCCGAGACCGCTGCCCGAGCCGCTGCTGTCCGGGGTGCTCGTGCTGGTGTCGGACCCGGTGTCCGAGCCTGTGTCCGAGCCGGATGTCGACCCACTACCAGAACCACTACCCGAGCCGGCCTCCCCCGACTCCGCACCGAGGTCGGTCACCCCGGCGCCGTCGTCCGAGCTGCACGCGGTCAGGGCCAGCGCTCCGGTCATGGCGAGTGCGGCCAGGGCGGAACGGGAGCGAGAGATCACAAGATTCTCCATAAGTCATGTCAGTGTGACGTAATTCGGATAAGGCGAACCTTACCAAGATGACCGCCGGATCTGTCCAGCCCAGTATGGTCAGGCAGCATGCCCCCCGAGACCTACGACGTGATCGTGCTCGGGGGCGGCCCAGCCGGAGTCGCGACGGCGCTGCAGGCCGCGGAGCGCGGACTGAGCGTCGTGCTCCTGGAACGCGAGTCGACCACGGGTGGCATGGCGGGCAGTTTCGACTGCGACGGCATGCGTGTCGACTTCGGAAGTCACCGCCTACACCCGGTCACTCCCCCAGCGGTCCTGCACCGGTTGCGCGATCTGCTCGGCGAAGACCTACAGGTCAGGCGGCGGAACGGACGGTTGCGACTGCTTCACCGGTGGGTCGACTTCCCCCTGCGCGGCGCGGACGTGGCTCGCGCGATGCCCCGTGCGTGGCTGCTCCGCGTGGCACGCGATGCCGCACTCAGCCCCCTGGTACGACGACGCGGACTCACCAGAGGGAACGACCCACAGTCTTCGGATGGTGCTCCGGCCTCTTCCCCGTCCAGCTCTTCCTTATCCGATATGTCGTCCTCGTCCGATATTTCGTCGCGTGATCACTCCTCGTATGCCCAGTCGCTCCGGTCCTCGCTCGGGCCCACGGTCTACGACACCCTGTACGAGCCCTACGCCCGCAAACTATGGGGCCTGAGCGGCGAGCAGATCGACGCCGAGCAGGCGCGGGTGCGGGTCAGCGCGGACACCGTGCCGAAGGTGGCGCTTCGCGTCCTACGAGGCAGCCTCCACCGGTTCGGTCCGGCGAGCGGCTCACCTGCTGCGCCCGGGAGGACCTTCAACTATCCCCGTCGCGGTTTCGGCCAGATCATCGAGGCGCTCGACGCGGCAGCTCGGAACGCGGGTGCCCGGATTGAGACCGGCGTTTCGGTCACGTCCATCAGGACACCCATGACGACCACGGCAGGCACGACAAGCCCGACAAGCGCGCTAGGCACGGCAAGCACGACAAGTACGGCAGGCACGGATGAGGAGGGGACCACCCAGGTTCAGGTTCACACCGACGACGGCCGGATCTGGCAGGCACCACAGGTCTTCTCCACTCTCCCTCTTCCACTGCTGGCCCGGTATGCCGACCCGCCCCCTGCCGACGAGGTCATCAGCGACGCGCGGGGGCTGCGCTTTCGCGCCATGGTGTTGGTCTATCTGAGCCACCGGCCCGCCCCGGATCGGGCACGTAGGCCGGTCCGTTGGTCGACCTTCGACGCGCACTACCTGCCCGGTGACGGCACTGCGATCACGCGCATCAGCGAGCCGGCCAACTATCGCGACAACCCGGAGGATCCGCAGGACCACAGCGTCATCTGCGCCGAGATCCCGTGCGCAGTCGGCGATGACGTATGGACCGCCGACGAGGATGAGCTGTCCGCCATCGTGCATCGGGCCATCACCGACTTCGACCTGCCGAGACTGCACGTCGGCGCGGTGCAGGTCCGCCGACTCCCCGCGGTCTATCCGATCTACGAGCACGGTTTTGCTCGACGACTGGACCGTGTGGAGCGCTGGGCGGACGGCATACCGGGAGTCACGACGCTGGGTCGATCCGGTCTGTTCGCGCACGACAACACGCACCACGCGTTGATCATGGCGCACGCGGCGGTGGCGGCGATCAGGGCCGACGGGACGTTCGACCAGGCACAGTGGGATCGATCGCGGGAGTCGTTCCGCGAGCACGTCGTCGAGGACTGATCGGACGGCCAATGCCGGGCGCTGCCAGAGTCGGGCGACGGCGCGGGTTCAGTGGCGGTGGGGCTAGCGGCGGTGTGGCTAGTGGCGGTGTGGCTAGTGGCGTTAAAGCATCGATCCGAGGTCGGAGCCGACGGTGGGATATGCGGCTGTTGCCGATCTGAGTTGTGCCGTCGTCAGGCCGAGCTTGATGGCCAGACCGAGGGTGTTGATCACCTCGCCGTACTCCGGGCCCAGCAGGTGGGCACCGACGATCTGGTCGGTTGACTGGTCGATCAGGATTTTCGCGGCCGCCGTGTGCTCACCGACGCGGTAGTTGGAATACCAGGTGCTGGTGTCCGAGTACCGGACGGCGAGATCGATGCCCTGCTCGCGGGCTTCGGACTCCAGCATGCCGACGCGGGCGAGCTCAGGGATGGTGAAGACCGCCGTGGGGACGCCGGAGTAGTCCGGGGTGGTGGTCGCGTCCTTGAGCATGTTGGATGCCGCGACCTTGGCTTCGGAGACGGCGACGGGGGTCAGCGGCATACCGGGGGTGTCTGCGCTGTCGCCGGCAGCCCAGATCGCCGGGTTCGTGGGGCTCTGGAGGTGGTCGCTGACGAGCACGCCACGTTCACACCAGTCCACTCCGGCGGCCTCCAGGCCCATTCCGGACAGGTCCGCGATTCGTCCGGCACCGTGGACAACGAGATCCGTTTCGACGACCCGGCGATCCCCTGACGTCTCCAGGGTCACCCGGTAGCCGCGTTCCGCCGGTTCGATGGCGGTGATGGTGCTCGACCGCACCAGATCGATGCCGACCTGACGGCCGCGGTCGACGAGGAGTTCGACGAGGTCTGGGTCGAAACCCTTCAACGGGCGTGACCCCCGATCGACGATGGTCACCGAGGAGTTGGCTCGGGCGGCGATGTGCGCGAACTCGAAGGAGATGAAGCCACCGCCGACACAGAGGATCCGTGGGGGCAGGGTCTCCAGGTTGAGGAAGTCGGCGCTGTCGATGAGATATTCCTGGCCGGGGAAGTCCAAAGGTCGGGGTCGGGCGCCGGCCGCGATCAGGAAACGCTGCGCCTCGTACGGGACGCCGTCAACCTCGATGCGCTGCGGGCCGGTGAACCTCGCGTGACCGTGCAGCGTCTCGACGCCGTTGCCGGCAAGGTTGTCCTCCATGCTCTGCGGGACCGGGTCGGTGAAGCCGCGCTTGTGCTTCATCAGGTCGGCCCAGTTGATGGACAGGCCCGCTTCCGTGATGCCCTTGCCCTGCATCAGTCGGGCACTGTCGATGATCTCGGCTCCGCGACGGAGAATTTTCTTAGGGTCACACCCACGCAGCGCGCAGGTGCCGCCATAGGGCAGGGAATCGACGATGCCCACTCGCCACCCGCGGGCGGCGCATTTGTTCGCTGCGGCCACACCGGCCATGCCGGCACCGATGACGATCAGGTCGTACGGGTCCGTCACGACGTGGTTCTCAGACGCTGCTTTCTCAGGCGCTTCCCCTTCACTCACCCGCCAGCACCGCCCTCAGTTGCTCGAGCGAGGGCGCGCCTTGGTAGCCATCGGGCGTGGAATAGCGTCGGCACGACAGACCCACCGTCGAGCCAGGCTCGGCGAATACGTCGACACCATCGACATGGATGCTGGGCGAGCCGAGGAAGCCGAGGCGTTCGGCCTCGGCCGGAGTTTCAACGAGTTGGTGCGTCACCGTCAGGTCGGGGCGCCCAGTGATCGACGCGACCAATCGACGCTCGGCGAGCTCCCAGTTGGGACAGTCCTTGAAGTACAGCAGTGTGATGTCCATAGCGGCGACGCTAAACCTTGATCCACGAAACAAGGTCAAGCCGCTACAGTGGGGCGATGCGCATCGGAGAGGTCGCCGACGCCGCGGGCGTGCCCGCGCAGACCATCCGCTACTACGAGCGCAGGGGCCTACTCCCCGCACCGGCACGTGGCCACAACGGCTACCGGCGCTACGATGCCTCAACTCTGACCCAACTTCACTTCATCCGCGGAGCCCAAGCATCCGGGCTCACGCTCGTCGAGATTGCCAGCATCCTGAAGCTGCGCCGCGATGGCGCCACCCCCTGTGCCCACGTTCAATCGCTCCTGGTGGCAAAACAGGACGACGTGCGAGCCCGGCAGGCAAAGCTCGCCATCCTGCACGAGGAACTAGAGAACCTCATCAGTCGTGCTGATCGGCTCGATCCCGCGGACTGCGACGACGCTCGCATCTGTCAGATCATCACTGGGTGACCAGTACCGCACGCTGACCTCTGCCCCGCCCCCGGGCCCGCACCCACGCCGGTCGTGGGCAACTACTCACAGGGCCTGCTGGCCGTGCCTGCTCCCTACGGGCTGAGCAGGTGGGCGTGAAGCAGCCTGACGCGGTGGTCGATGTCGTCGCGGACGAGGCGCATCCGCTCGATCCCGTCGATGCCGCGCTCGGACGGCTCGTCGGTGTCCCAGATCTGGAACTCGGTGCCATCGATGGGGTCGACGTGAGCTTCGCGGCCGAGGGTGATGACGATGTCAGCGTCGCGGACCATGTCGTCGGTGAGAGCTTGGGGCGTTTCTCCGGTGATGTCGATGCCTATCTCATGCAGCGACTGCGCCGACAGGCTGTTGACCGCGCTTCCCGGCCT
>JBASAZ010000226.1:0-26758 GCA_049650845.1 Ornithinimicrobium sp. | reverse complement strand
GGCCGAGGTCTCCAGGATCGACAGGCCGGCGGCCAGCACGAACAGGGCCAGCAAGAAGAACTCATAGGCCAGGATCTCGCTGGCCGGGATGAACAACAGCCCACCCAGCGCGGCCAAGCCGAGACCGGTCAGCACCCCCGCCTTGTACCCGAACCGGTTGGTGATGAACGCAGCTGGCAGGGCCAGCAGGAAGTAGGCCCCGTAATAGGCGAACTGGACCAGCGAGGACTGGAAGTTCGACATGTCGAAGATGCCACGGAACACCCCGACCAGGATGTCGGTCAGGTTCGCTGCGGCCCCCCAGGACGCGAAGCACAGGACAAGCAGGATGAACGGGATGCGCAGATGCCGGGCCACCAAGGGCGCCTTGCCCGCCTGCTGCGGTGGGGGCGCAGCCGTTCCTGTCGACATCCGGACCACCCTTCGACTCATACGCGGAACACCAGTGATCCGCACCGCCTCCCGTCAGCCTAGTGAGTGCAGGCGCGCAGCCGCTACCTCAAGTCAGCGAGCATTTTGCTGGTCGGGATGAAAGGAGGCAACAGACCCGTAGCGAACCGCCGGTCCTCATCGCGAGCCAGCTCGAATGGCACCATTTGCCTATAGACGGTGCTGCACGTGGTATCTGCACCGGAGTCTCGACCGAAGTGTGCCGCCTGGGGAACCGCAAACGGTGAACGTCGAGGTCGGACGCTCGTGCTGCACCGACGTGACGACAGTCGTTCCGTTTGCCCCGTCCAGCTTCTCATCCCGGGACCGGGGCGTCCTGCGGGAAAGCAACAACCCTTTGAGCCGAACTCGGATCAGAAGCCCTCGGACCGGCGGCGAGACCGTCGATTCTTGCTCGGCCCATGTCCGGATGTGGGACGTCAACGGGGAGCGCGGAGGACGGCATCAGGTGGAGCTGGCGCTCTGGGGCAGCTGGGGCGGGTATCCATTCCACGGTCCCCCTCCCGGAGCTGCGGGGGCACGAAAGACCAGGCAGCTTGAGGTTATGCACCGAGCTGGACGTCGAGGGCGTGTGTCCCATGTGGACAAGTCCCCCTCCGGACACGTTGTGGCGTCCCAAGACATCGCACACAGGGCGAACCTTCACTGGTTCGCCCTGTGTGCGTTCGTAGGGACAGCTAAGTGCTGTTGTCGTGAGATTGTTGTCGTTGAGGATGTGGCCGCTGAGCCAGCGTCATGGCTTTGCCTCAAAGAGCATGTCGTGCCTCGAGGGCAAGGAGGGCGCTCTTGGCCTCAAGACCGCCGACGTAGCCGCCCATCGAGCCGTCCGAGCGGACGACGCGGTGACAGGGCACCACCACGGGGATCGGATTGGTCGCGCACGCGCTGCCGACCGCCCTCACTGCGGTTGGCCGACCAGACAGACGTGCGACCGCGGCATAGCTGGCGGTGTGGCCGTAGGCCAGATCTTCGGTGAGGTGCTGTAAGACGTCGGCGCGGAACCCGCCCGACAGGCGCCGGTCCAGGGGGAGGTCGAAGCTGCGCCTCCTCCCGGAGAAGTACTCATCCAGTTCCCGCGCTGCGGCGTTCAGTTGTGCAGGGGCGTGGCGCACGCGTGGGCTGACCCGATCCGCAAGTTGCTGCAGCACCGCGTCGTGGCCCTCCCGGGTGTAGGCGATCCGGACCAGGCCGCGCTCGGTGGCAGCCAGCAGCAAGGAGCCGACCGGAGTGTCCAAGGTCCGATAGGCCACGTCTATGGTCCCGGCCTTCACTGCGGTCATGGTCAGCCGCTGGTGTAGCGCAGCACAGTGCACGGCGGTCGTCGGCACGCCGCGATGAGGTCGCGATGGTCATCCGAGGTGTTCATCGGGTCCTTTCCGTCGTGACGGTCCCGGGAGTGAGATCGGTCCGCCTGAGGGTAGCTATGCCATCAGCACTCGCACGTCGGGCAGCAGCGGTGGTGCCGCCGGCTCGCCGCCGCATGGTCGGCACGCCCGCCCGGTATGCCGGAGACGTACTGAAGGAGACGTACTGAAGACGCGTGCGAACGACCGCGGCGATAGCCTGGCCACGTGACTTCTCCAGAGCAGACAACCACCCAGGATCCCGCCGACGAGGTCGTCTCGATCTGTCGAGATCTGATCAAGATCGACAGCAGCAACTACGGCGACGGCAGCGGTCCGGGAGAACGTGAAGCGGCCGAATACGTCATGGGTTTGCTGACCGAGGTCGGTCTCGACCCACAGTTGACCGAGTCGGAACGGGGCAGGGCCAGCGTAGTGGTCCGCACCGAGGGTCGCGATTCCGCCCGCCCGGGGTTGGTTCTGCACGGCCATCTCGACGTCGTCCCGGCGCAGGCCAGCGACTGGCAGGTTGATCCGTTTGCCGCGGAGGAACGTGATGGTTGCATCTGGGGTCGTGGTGCGATCGACATGAAGGACATGGACGCCATGTTGCTGGCCAACCTGCGCAGCCTCGCCCGCAGCGGCGAGAAGCCACCCCGTGACATCGTCTGGGCCTTCTTCGCCGACGAGGAAGCCGGGGGGGTCAAGGGCGCCGGGCACACCGTGGAGCATCACCCGGAGTGGTTCGAAGGCTGCACGGAAGCCATCAGCGAAGTCGGCGGCTTCTCGATCACGCTGAACGATGCGGCGACGGGCGCGAAGACGCGCGCCTACCTGCTGCAGACCGCAGAGAAGGGCATCGCCTGGCTGCGGCTGCGCGCCCACGGGCAGGCCGGCCACGGGTCGGCTTCCAACGCACAGAACGCCGTGGTCCGGCTGGCCGAGGCGATCGCCCGGATCAACGACCACCACTGGCCGCGCACCTACATCGCCTCGGTCGGGCAACTCTTCGATGACGTGAGCCGGATCACCGGCGAGCCACTCGACCGCGAATCACCGGACAGTTTCCTCGATCTCATGGGCGGTGCGAGGCCGTTCGTGGAGGCGACCCTGGCCGACACGGCGAACTTCACGATGTTGGACTCCGGATACAAGCACAACGTCATCCCGCAGACCGCCACGGCATCACTTGACTGCCGATTCCTGCCCGGGCACGGCGACGAGCTGATGGACACCATCGCACGGCTCGCCGGCGAGTTCGTCGACATCGAGATCGTCCACAAGGATGTGGCGCTGGAGGCTCCCTTCGAAGCCGAGCTGGTGGACTCCATGCGGCACGCGCTTCTCAAGGAGGATCCGGGCGCACACGTCCTGCCCTATTGCCTTTCCGGTGGCACCGACAACAAGCATCTGTCTCGGCTCGGCATCACCGGCTACGGGTTCGCCCCTCTGCGCTTACCCGAAGATCTTGACTTCGTGTCCATGTTCCACGGGATCGACGAGCGAGTGCCGGTCGACTCCTTGGCCTTCGGCACCCGGGTGCTCCAACGGTTGATCGCCGACTGCTGAGCAGCGTCGGGGACCGTCGGACGTCCGGTATGCCGCAGGGCCTCGAGCTACGCGGTGCGCTTGACCCTGATGATCTTTCGGCGCAGCGAGGCCAGACGTTTGCCGCCCCAGTAGACCCTGACCCGGTGTAACTCCCAGTGGCCGTATTCAGCCTGCTCGGTCAGCACGGAGCGCACGTGGGAGCGACTGTCCTCACGAGTGAAGGTGACGGTGCGGTACTCGTACTCAACCATTGCCGATGAATCGTGGATCACGATCGCGCCGTTGTCCAGCCCGGGGGCGTTGCCGGTATCCAGTCGTCCACTATTCAGTGCCGCGGACGCCCAATCCGAGATACCGTCGTGACTATGACACCTGATCCGCGGACCGCGCTGAATGACCTCGTGGCCGCACTGGAACGACACCTGGAGCTGGCTGCCGATCGACGGGGCAAGGATGACCCTGCCGTGGTGGCGGCATACCAACGCATCGCCAACGCCTTCGTCGACTACGACGATGCGCTGCTGGACGCCTACGACGAGGTCACCCCGCTGGATGTGTACAGCGATGACGGTGAAGACGACGACTACGACGAGGACGACCTCGAAGCCGAAGATCACGATGGTGTCGACGTCGATAGTTTGGCCGATGAGGAAGACGACAGCGAGGACGAAGACGACGACAGCGATGACGACGATGACGACGACGAAGATGACGATAAGAATGATGCTGACGATGAGGACGACGTCAGCACCGAGTCGATTCCTGCGGCGCGCGGTCCCCGCCGGTGAAGTTGGGGCTCAGCTGCGGATTCTGGGGTCAAGGAGGGTCACGAGACGCTGACAACCTCGCGCTCGTGGAGCGGGCGGAGCAGCTCGGTGTCAGTGTGGTGTGGGCCTCGGAGGCGTACGGCCCCGACGCGGCGACGGTGCTCGCCTGGATCGGCGCCCGTACCCAGACCATCGACCTCGGCGCGGGAGTCTTCCAAATCCCGGGCCGCACGCCGGCGATGACGGCGATGACCGCCGCCAGTCTTGACTCGTTGTCCGGTGGGCGCTTCCGACTCGGACTCGGGGTCAGCGGACCGCAGGTTTCCGAGGGGTGGCACGGTGTGCCCTTTGCCGCACCGCTGGGTCGGACCCGGGAGTATGCCGCGATCGTCCGCTCTGCGTTGGCACGGCGTCCGGTGACCTACGAGGGCACGCACTTCACGCTGCCACTGCCGGAGGGGGCCGGCAAGAGCCTGCGCCTGAATGTCTCGGCTCCCCGACGCGTGGTCCCGATCTATCTGGCCGCGGTGGGACCGAAGAACCTCGAGCTCGCGGGGGAAATCGGCGACGGCTGGCTTGGCGTCTTCGCCTCCCCGGACTATCTGCACGAGCAGCGTGAAGCCATCGAACGGGGTCGTGCCCGCCGCACCCGCACGACGGATGACCCGCCTGCCCCACCCTTCGAGATGGACACCACTGTGCCGGTCGCCGTGGGTGCCGACCTCGAGCGGTGCGCGGCCAGCATCGCGCCATACGCGGCGCTGTACGTCGGGGGTATGGGGTCTCGCGAGCAGAACTTCTACAACGCGTTGGCCGCCCGGATGGGTTATGAGCAGGAAGCCGCCCGCGTGCAGGACCTCTATCTCGACAAGCAGTGGCGCGAGGCGGCGGCGGCCGTCCCGGTGCAGTTCATCGACGACACGTCGTTGATCGGCCCCGCGAGCCGATTGGGCGAGCGCATGCAGCGGTATGCCGACGCGGGGGTCACCACCCTGACCTTGGCCCCGTGGGGCGAGGATCTGCCCGCCCGGATGGAGTCCTTGGAGGCCGCCGTCGAGGCAGCCGCCACGGTGAGAGACGACAACGCCTGATGGCCATCATGCTGCTGCTGCGCCATGGCCGCACCAAGTCCAACGCCGACGGAGTCCTCGCCGGCTGGACCCCAGGGATCGGACTGGACGACACCGGGCGGGCACAAGCCGAGCGCGTGGCGACGCGGTTGGTCGGTGTCCCGGTGATCGGGGCCTTGGTCAGTCCGCTACAGCGCTGCCAGGAAACGGCTGCGCTGGCCCTATCGGGGGTGGCCCAGGCACCGGACATCGTGACCGAGGATGGCATCGGTGAGTGCCGATATGGGGCATGGACCGGGCGACCGCTGAAGGAACTGGCCAAGGAGCCGTTGTGGAAGGACGTGCAGAGCGCGCCCAGCACGGTGCAGTTCCCCACCGGCGACGACTTTCCCGGGGAACGCATGGCCGACATGCAGCACCGCGCCGTGGCCGCGATCCGGGCCTTCGACGCCGCCATCGAGAGCGCCCACGGCCCCGGCGCGATCTGGTTGGCGGTGAGTCACGGCGACGTGATCAAGGCAGTGCTGGCTGACGCCGCCGGCACCGCGCTGGACAATTTCCAACGCATCGTCGTCGACCCCGCCTCGGTGAGCATCGTGCGCTACACCAGCAACCAACCCTTCTTGTTGCGCACGAACGACACCGGCGCGGACCCGCTGGATCTGAGTGCGCACGCCAAGGCCGCCGAGGAACCCGACGCGGAGCAGGCCCCGGTCGGTGGGGGAGCGGGGGCCGCCTGAGATGACGACCATTAGGCTGAGTCAATGCCTGTGATCGACTTCGACCCGCCAGAACGCTTCATCGCCGATTCTGTCGGACCCGCTGGTCAGCGGACCTTCTTCGTGCAAGCGATTCGCGGAGCGCAGGTGATGACCGTCTCGCTGGAAAAGGAGCAGGTGCGCCTGCTCGGCGAGAGTGTGACCGAGCTGCTGGATGAGATGTCCACGTCGGGGTCCGAAGGCGGTGCGGACAGCTCCGAGGTCGAAGCAGCGATCGATCGGGGTCCGCTGCATACCCCGATCGAGGAAGACTTCCGGGCACGGGCCTTGACGCTGGCGTGGAACGAGGATCGCCGGCGGGTCACCATCGAGGCCACTGATCGCGACCCCGATGCCGAAGAGTCGCCGGACGGCGACACCGAGGCACAGTCCACCGACCCGATCGGCTTGCAAGGGATCCGAGTGGTGATGTCGGTTTCGATGGCCCGCAGTTTTGCCCAGCGATGCATCGACGCGATGACCGGTGGGCGACCGAACTGCCCGTTCTGCGGGGGGCCTTTGGACCCCAGTGGGCACATCTGCCCCAGGGCCAACGGCTATCGGCGGTGACTTCGGAGAGCATCGAGACCGATGCCCTGATTGACCACGCCCCGATGCATGTCGAGGGGGCGCTCACCGAAGCGTCGAACGTGACCCTGCGGGTGCAGTTCGTCATCGACGGCGTGCCTTCTGATCGACGAGCGGTCTACAAGCCGATCAGCGGCGAACGGCCCTTGCACGACTTCCCGTTGGGCACGTTGGGTCAGCGGGAGGTGGCGGCATACCGGATCAGCGAGTGGGGCGGCTGGGACGTGGTCCCACGCACGATCTTGCGGGACGGGCCGCTCGGCCCGGGGTCGGTGCAGGAGTGGAAGGACGTGACGGAGTCGCCGACCGGCCTGCCCGCCTCGGGTTTGATGGATGTGGTCCGTCCCCAGGCTGTGCCACCGGGATGGCTCAGCGTCCTGGAGGCCGAGGACTACTCCGGCGCCCCCCTGAGTGTGATCCACCGCGACGACCCGGATCTGGCGTCGTTGGCCGTGCTGGACGTCGTGCTCAACAACGCGGACCGGAAGGCGGCGCACATCGCCCTGGATACGCAGGGGCGGTTGTGGGCGTTCGACCATGGACTGATCGGTCACGTCGAGCCCAAACTGCGCACGGTCCTGTGGGGCTGGGCCGGCGAACCCATCGCTGAGCGCGACGTGGCCCGGCTCGAGGTGTTGGCGAACCGATTGAGCAGTGGCGGCGCCGAGACCCTCCTCAACCTGCTCGCGGGCAGCGAGGTGAATGCCCTCCAACGGCGAGTGGCCCGGCTGCTGGCTAACCCTGAGTTCCCTGATGTGCCGTACGGACGCTACCCCTTGCCGTGGCCACTCTGGTGATCTCAGCCTCATCGCTGCGCTCGGCTGAGCCACGCGCCGGGGCCAGCCGGGAACGGATACGCTGCACCACGTGAAAGCCTGGTCTGCGACTTCGGTCCCCCGACTGCCCGGCAGTGGCGGCCCACTCCATCTCTTCGACACCTCCACGCAGCAGGACCGCCGCGTGCACCCGGAGGACGGCACGGTCGGCCTGTACGTCTGCGGGATCACGCCGTATGACGCCACGCACCTGGGCCACGCCGCCACCTACGTCACCTTCGACCTCGCCGTCAGGGTGCTCCGCGACGCCGGGATGTCGCTCACCTACGTGCAGAACGTCACCGATGTCGACGAGCCGTTGTTGGAACGGGCGCAGCGTGACGGAGTGACCTGGCAGGATCTCGCCGCCCGTGAGATCGACCTCTTCTTCGAAGACATGCACGCCCTGCGCGTATTGCCGCCGCAGCACTACATCGGCGCTGTCGAGGGCATCCCGGACGACGTCTCCGCGGTTGAGCAGCTGCTCGACCTGGGCGCGGCGTACTGCGTGGACGGCGACGTCTATCTGGACCTGTCGCACACCGAAGGCTTCGGAACGGTGTCCGGGTGGACTCGGGATCAGATGCTGGAGGTCTTCGCCGACCGTGGGGGAGACCCGGATCGCGAGGGCAAGCGGGATGCCCTGGATCCACTGCTGTGGCGCGCTGCCACCGACGGCGAACCGTCCTGGCCCGGAGGCGATCTCGGAGCGGGTCGCCCGGGATGGCACATCGAGTGCTCTACGATCGCGCTTCGCTATCTGGGGATGAGCTTCAACATCCAGGGTGGCGGCGACGACCTCGTCTTTCCTCATCACGAGATGAGCGCCATCCAGGCGATCGCCTTGACCGGTCGGCGGCCGTTCGCCCAGGCTTACGTCCACCAGGCCATGGTCGGTCTGGACGGGGAGAAGATGAGCAAATCCAAGGGCAACCTGGTGCTGGTCTCGGCGTTGCGCGCTCAGGGAGTTGATCCGATGGCGATCCGCCTCGTGCTGTTGGCACAGCACTACCGCAACGCGTGGACCTACACCCAGGAGATGCTCGACCTCGCCGTCGAGCGGCTGGCCATCTGGCGCACCGCTGCACGCGCAGTCGATGCTGCCCTTGTTGAGCCTCACGAGCCCAACGAGCAGGACCGCTCGACGGTGCAAGCGCTGCGGGACAGTCTGGCCGCCGACCTGGACTCCCCGACGGCCTTGGCGCTCGTCGACGAGTGGGCGGCCAACGTCGACTCCACCCCGGTGTCAGCACTGGTGCCACGGGCCGTGGACGCTCTCCTCGGCATACCACTGCTGGACACACCCGACGGGGTCTCGCTCAGCCGGTGACCGGGCCACCGTCGTCGCGGCGCCGCAGATAGCGCTCGAACTCCCGAGCGATCGCGTCTCCGCTGGCTTCCGGCAGGTCGGCAGCGTCCTGCGCTTCCTCCAGCGACTCGACGTATTCACGGACTTCGTCGTCGGAGGCTGCGAGCTCATCGACACCGCGCTCCCAGGCCCGCGCCTGCTCGACCAGCTCGGAGTCGTCGATGACGCAGCTGAGCAGCTGTTCCAGGCGCCCCAGCAGGGCCAGAGACGCCTTCGGAGAGGGTGCACCACCGGCGTAATGGGGCACCGCCGCCCAGCACGACAGCGTCGGTAGGTCGATTTGGCTTGCTTGGTCGTTGATCACTCCCACGATCCCGGCCGGACCCTCATAGCTGCTGCGCTCGATGTCGTCGGCCAGGGCCCGCAGCTCCGGGTTCTCGGAGGTCACCCCCACCGGAATGGGCCGGGTATGCGGCACGTCCGCCAGCAGCCCCCCAAGGGTGATCAGCATGGTGGCCTCATGGTGCAGAGCGAAGGCCACGATCTCCGAGGAGTAGGAACGCCAACGGATCGAAGGCTCGATCCCGAGCACCAGCAGAATGTCCCTACCCACCGGCGAATCGCGGATCAACATGACGCGGGTCGTGGGCCACTGGATGGACCGCTCGCCCTCGACGATGCTGACCTTGGGGCGGTTCACCTGGAAGTCGTAATATTCCTCGGGGTCCATCGCAGCGACCAGCGTGGCGTCCCAGATGTGCGCCAGATGCTCGATCACTCCGGTGGCGCATTCGCCCGCGTCGTTCCAGCCCTCAAAGGCGGCGACGACGATCGGATCGGTCAGCGGCGGAACCTGCGCCAACTCAATCATGCGACCTCCTGTGCCTTCGCCCGACGGTGTGGGGCCAGCCTACGGTCGAGGACTACAGTCTGCGGCATGACCTCGCCCGCGTTTCCGTCCGCCGTGTTGTGGGACATGGATGGCACCATCATCGACACCGAGCCGTATTGGATCGCCGAAGAAGTCATCCTGGTGGAGCGGGCCGGGGGCACCTGGACCCAGCAAGATGGGTTGGAGCTGGTGGGCAGCGACCTCAATCGCTCCGCCGAAATCTTGCTGGCGCGCACTCCGATCAGCGGCTCGAGCCAAGAGATTGTCGACGCCCTGCAGACCGGGGTGATCGCCCGCGTGCGCGACCGGATGCCGTGGCGTCCTGGTGCACGCGAACTCATCGCCGAGCTCAGCGCTGCGAAAGTGCCGATGGCCCTGGTCACGATGTCCTGGCAGCCCCTGGCTCGCGTTCTCGTCGAGGCCTTGCCCGTCGACACCTTCGACGTCGTCGTCACCGGCGATGAGGTGAGCGACGGCAAACCGCACCCGGAGCCCTATCTGCTCGCCGCTCGACGTCTCGGGGTCGACCCCAGCGCATGCGTGGCCATCGAAGACTCACCCACCGGGGTCCGCTCAGCGCTGGCAGCCGGGGTGGCGACCCTGGCCGTTCCGCACGCCATCAGCATCGATGCATCGCTCGGGGCCCACCACCGCGACTCGCTGAGCGGCCTGGCGCTCGCGGACCTGCGGGCGCTCTGTCCTTCCCCCTGAGCCCCCGCGCGGGTTGGTCTTAGCGGGGTAGTGTCGTGGTGTCGCGGTCGGTCGCGTCCGCGCTGCGCCGTGGGTCGAGTGCTCGCTCGGCGGCGTCGGCGGGCAACGGCGGAGGGGTGCCCCCAAAGGCCGGGCAGATCGACTGGTGGTGGCACCAATCGCACAACCGGCTGGTGCGTGGGCGCCAGTCGCCCGTGACGGCGGCCCGTTCGATGGCCGCCCAGAGGGCCTTGATCTTGCGTTCGGTGGCCAACAGGTCGTGCTCGCTCGGCTCGTAGCGCAAGACCTGACCGTCTCGCAGGTACACCAGCTGCAGCATGCTCGGCACCCGCCCGCGGAGGCGCCACAGCACGAGGGCGTAGAACTTCATCTGAAACAACGCCTTGCCCTCGAACAACTCCGAAGGCGAGCGGCCCGTCTTGTAGTCCACGATCCGCATCCGGCCATCGGGCGCGATGTCGAGGCGATCCACGTATCCACGCAAGGTCAAGCCGTCGATCTGCGCCTCCACATACATCTCGCGCTCGGCAGGCTCCAAGCAGACGGGGTCCTCCAAGGTGAACCAGCGCTGCAACAGCGTCTCGGCCTCGGCAAACATCGCCGCACTGCCCTCGTCGTCCTCGGGCACCAACGCGGCCAGCTCCGGCTCCGCGGCCAGCATTGCCTCCCACTGACCAGGCAATAGTCCGGCGGCCGACTCGGTGGTGCGCTGCGCGGCCGGCAGATCGAACAGGGCCTCCAGGACCGAGTGCACCAGCGTGCCCCTGGCCGCCGCCACGCTCGGCGGCTCAGGCAACTTGTCGACCACCCGAAAGCGATAGAGCAGGGGGCACTGCATGAAGTCGGCGGCCCGACTCGGTGATAGTGCTCGGCTCATGAACGACACTCTATGAAGTGGCACCGACAAGCCCACGTACGCTGAGCCGCATGTCTGCCGCAACGCGAACCCCTGCGCGTTGGCAGATCGGCTCACTGGCGGGGGTCCCGGTCTATCTGGGCACGTCCTGGGTGTTCGTGGCCATCGTCGTCGTCGCGCTCTTCGGGCCAACCGTCCAGAGCATCCTGCCGGGGATCGGCCTGGGAGGGTATGCCGTCGCTGCGGTGTTCGCCCTCCTGTTGCTCGTCTCGGTCTTGGTCCACGAGGCCGCGCACGCCTTGACGGCGCGACGCTTCGGCTTCACCGTGCAGCGCATCGTGGCCGACTTCTGGGGCGGCCACACGGCATACCAGGGGGATCAGAGCAAGCCCGGAGGCGCCGCGGCCGTAGCCTTCGCCGGTCCGCTGGCCAACGGACTGCTGGCGCTCGCCGGGGGGCTGGCGGGGCAGAGCCTCGACCGCGGGGTCATCTGGCTCCTGTTGGCCGGGTTCACCTACGCCAACGGATTCGTCGCCGTCTTCAACCTGTTGCCAGGACTTCCGTTGGACGGCGGATTCCTGCTCGAAGCGCTGGTCTGGAAGGCCACCGGCTCCCGGGGGATCGGCACCATGGTCGCGGGATGGGTCGGACGCCTGCTCGTTGTGCTGCTGATCTGGTATGCCGTGGGCATCCCGCTCGCCGCCGGGCAGTCACCGCAGCTGTTCCGGGTCCTCTGGGTGGCCCTGATCGCTGCGTTCTTGTGGGCCGGAGCGACGCGGGCTGTGCGTTCTGGACGCTCCCGACGCCGGTTCGAAGTCATCACCATCGGCTCGGTGTGGCGCCCGGTCCGCCATGTGAGCGCCGCCGAGTCGGTAGATGCGGTCCCATGGGCCGAGAGTGAGCTCTGGCTGGTCACCGACGAACGCGGCGAACCGTTCGGAATCGTGGACGAACGTGCGGTTGCCGCTGTGCCGAGCTTCGGGGCAGCCAGCACCCCGGTCTCGGCTGTGTCCGTGCGACAGCCGCGAGGGTGGGTCGTGGACGGCGCCCCGGAAGACTCCGTGCTCCACGTGGTCGGCTCGATGCAGTCCATGCAAAGTCCCGTGGTGGCCGTCCGCACCGCCGATGGTCACGTGCCGGCGGTCATCTTCGCCGCCGATCTGTGAATGGCACCTACACTCACCGACGTGAATGACGCCCCAGACTTCGCGGATGCCCCGCCCCCGCTGGCTACCGGTGCCCACCGACGCCGCGGGCCCTTCCGGGTAGGTGAGCCGGTGCAGCTGACCGATCCGCGGGGGCGACTGCATACGATCACGCTGGAGGCCGGCAAGGAGTTCCACACCCACCGCGGGCACCTGCTTCACGACGACCTGATCGGCGCGCCGGACGGCTCCGTCGTGGCGCACAGTTCCGGGTCCGAGTATTTGGCCCTGCGGCCGCTGTTGAGCGACTACGTGATGTCGATGCCGCGCGGTGCGCAGGTGATCTATCCCAAGGACGCAGGCCAGATCGTCACCATGGCCGACATCTTTCCTGGGGCACGCGTCGTCGAAGCCGGAGTCGGCTCGGGGGCGCTGAGCCTGTCGCTACTGCGAGCGGTCGGGGACACCGGCACGTTGTTCTCCTTTGACCGGCGCGAGGACTTCGCCGACATCGCCGCCGCCAACGCGCGGGTGTTCTTCGCCGGCGAGCACCCCGCGTGGCGGATCACCGTCGGCGATCTGGTCGAGACGTTGCCGCATACGGTGCCGGCGCACAGCATCGATCGGGTCGTGCTGGACATGCTCGCGCCCTGGGACTGTCTGCCGGTGGTCGCGGACGCGCTCGCGCCCGGCGGGCTGCTGATCTGCTACGTCGCAACCGCCACCCAACTGTCCCGGGTCGCCGAGACCGCGCGTAGCCACGGCGGGTTCACCGAGCCAGTCGCGTGGGAGTCGATGGTCCGCGGATGGCATCTGGAGGGGTTGGCGGTGCGCCCGGAACACCGGATGCACGGCCACACCGGATTCCTGATCTCCATGCGCGCCTTGGCACCGAAGACCAGTGCCCCCCGGATGAAGAAGCGGCCGGCCTCCGGCGCCTACGGTCCGGACTACGACGAGCAGTTGGCCGCCCAGCGGGAGTGGACCGGCGAGGACGTGGGCGAGCGGCCGATCTCGGACAAACGCGTCCGGCGAACCCGGCGCACGGTGATCGCGGCGGCCGATGTCGTGACCGAGAACGGACCTGACCACGCGATCGCCCAGCCACCTGAGGACCGTTCCCTCGACGAGCCGGGTAGCGTTGGGGAATGACCGACGCGCACGTCCGGACCCTCGAGAGGCAAATCGCCCAGCTACAGAAGCGGGTGAACGAATCTCGTGCTGCGAACGAGCAACTGACCAGCACGCTGAAGAGCGCCAAAGAGCGCTTGATTGCGCTCCGCGACGATCTCGATCGTGTGAGCGCACCGCCCTTGACCTTCGCGGTGGTGCTGCAACGGCACGAGGCACCCGACGCGCAGAGTGGCCCGTTGTTCGACGTGATGTCCGGTGGCCGCAAGAGCAGGGTGGCGGCCTTCAGTGACGTGCCCGATGCGGAGCTGGTGGCCGGGCGGGAGGTGCTGCTGAACGAATCGCAGTCCATCGTGGGAGTGGCCTCGTTCGAGCAGGCGGGCGACGTGGTCACGGTCAAGGAGCGGTTGGGCGATGACCGGGTGCTGGTGCTGCTGCGCGGCGAAGACGAGCGGGTATGCCGTATCGCCGGGTCGCTGGACGACGTGGCGATCCGGGCCGGCGATGCCCTGCTGATGGATAGCCGCAACGCCTTCGTCTACGAACGGATCGCCCAGCCTGACGTCAGTGAGCTGGTGCTCGAGGAAGTGCCCGACATCAGCTACGCCGACATCGGCGGCCTCGGGCGTCAGATCGAGCAGATCCAGGACGCCGTCGAGCTGCCGTTCTTGCACCCCGATCTGTATGCCGAGCACCTGTTGCGTCCGCCGAAGGGGGTGTTGCTCTACGGCCCGCCCGGCTGCGGCAAGACGTTGATCGCCAAGGCAGTCGCCGCGTCGTTGGCTCGCAAAGTGGCCCAGGCGCAGGGGCGAGCCAAGCCGCAGAGCTTCTTCCTCAACATCAAGGGTCCGGAGCTGCTGAACAAGTACGTCGGAGAGACCGAGCGTCACATCCGGCTGATCTTCCAGCGGGCGCGCGAGAAGTCGAGCGACGGCACGCCGGTGGTGGTGTTCTTCGACGAGATGGAGTCGCTGTTCCGCACGCGTGGGTCGGGGGTTTCCTCCGACGTCGAGACGACCATCGTGCCCCAGCTGTTGGCTGAGATCGACGGCGTGGAGCGTTTGGAGAATGTCGTGGTCATCGGCGCCTCCAACCGCGAAGACATGATCGACCCGGCGATCCTGCGCCCTGGCCGCCTGGATGTGAAGATCAAGATCGAGCGGCCGGACGCCGAGAGTGCGCACGACATCTTTTCCAAGTACCTCACCGACGACGTGCCCCTGCACGACGACGACGTGTCGGCCCACGGGGGCGATCGTGCGGCGACGTTGGACGCGATGATCGCGGCCAGCGTGGAGCGGATGTATTCGCCGATGGAGGAGAACAAGTTTCTTGAAGTCACCTACGCCGGGGGCGACAAGGAAACGTTGTACTTCAAAGACTTCAACTCCGGTGCGATGATCCACAACATCGTGGACCGGGCCAAGAAGCGGGCGATCAAGGACTGGTTGACCAACGCCTCGCACGGCTTGCGGGTGGAGCACCTACTCGCAGCGTGCGTCGATGAGTTCAAGGAGAACGAGGATCTGCCCAACACGACGAACCCCGACGACTGGGCACGCATCTCCGGCAAGAAGGGCGAGCGCATCGTCTATATCCGCACCCTGGTCTCAGGCAAGGACGGCGTCGAGCCGGGACGCACCCTGGACCGTGGGACTCCCGGACAGTATCTCTGAGCGAGCGCCTGACGAGCGCGCGCCGGGCGGTGGGCCGGCAGCGGCCGTGTTCGTGATGCGTGGGCCGACATGACCGCTCGCCGCGTCGTGGGGGTCGAGACCGAATACGGCATCACCCTGCCCAGCGACCCTCGGGCAGACCCGATCCACCTGTCCGGGGTGATCGTGCGGGCGTATGCCGACTCTGCGGGTCCGATGGGTGCGTTGCCGCAGGGCGCCGGCTGGGACTACGCCGACGAGGCGCCGCTGCGGGACGCCCGCGGCTACGAGATGGCCCGCGAGCTCGCCGACGTCAGCCAGCTCACCGACGTCGATGACCCGACACTGGCCAACTCGGTGCTGTCCAACGGTGCCCGGTTATACGTCGACCATGCTCACCCGGAGTATTCCTCCCCGGAGGTGAGCAACCCGTTGGACGCCGTCCGCTTCGATCGTGCCGGCGAGCTGGTGATGCAGCGAGCCGCTGACGCTTCGGCCGCGGTGCTGGGTGCGGGTGCCGGGGCGATCCGGCTCTACAAGAACAACGTGGACGGAAAGGGCGCCTCCTACGGCACCCACGACAACTACCTGCTCGACCGGTCCGTGCCCTTCGCGCAGGTGGTCTCGGGCCTGTTGCCGTTCCTGGTCGCGCGGCCGCTGATCTGCGGGGCCGGGCGGGTCGGGATCGGGCCGGCCTCGGAGCATGCCGGCTATCAGATTGCCGCACGGGCCGACTACATCGAGACCGAGGTGGGACTGGAGACCACGCTGCGCCGACCGCTGGTGAACACCCGGGACGAGCCGCACGCCACCGCCACCCGATATCGTCGGCTGCACCTGATCAGTGGTGATGCCACCCTGGCCGACGTCGGCGGACTGCTCAAGATCGGCACGACCAGCCTGGTGCTGCGTCTGATCGAAAGCGGGCTCGCGCCGAGGATCGAGCTGCACAAACCGGTGGAGGCGGTGCGCGCCCTGTCCCGTGACTACACGCTGCGCACGCGCGTGCCCACTCGAGGCGGGGCGGAGCTCAGCGGTCTGGACATTGTGCGCACGTACCTCGAGGCGGCGCAGTCGGCATACGCCCAAGAGCGTGCCGGGTGGGAGCGCGATGACGACACCGATCTGGTGCTGACCGAGTGGGCGCGGCTTGTGGATGACCTGGGCCGGGACCCGATGAGCGCGGCCGACCGCGTGGATTGGGTGGCCAAGCTCGGACTGCTGCGGGCCTACCGCGACCGCGGCGGCTTGGCCTGGGACGACCCACGGCTGGCGTTGATCGACATTCAGTACAGCGACATCGACCCGAGCCGCGGGCTCGCGTTGCGCATGCGCGCGGCCGGGCGGTTGCGGTCGTTGGTGGACGACGATGCGGTATGCCGCGCTGTCACCCATGCCCCCGATGACACTCGGGCGTGGTTCCGCGGGGAATGCGTGCGGCGTTTCGGCAGCGCGATCCGGGCCGCCTCCTGGGATTCCGTGGTCTTCGCGCGCCCGGACCGAGGGGTCTCGCGGATCAGCCTTCCTGACCCGCTCCAGGCCACCAAGGCCCAGACCGAAGGGCTGTTCGACGCGGCCGACAGCATCGATGAGTTCCTGGATTCGTTGAAGGCTCACGACCGGAGCGCCGCTGGTGAGCACCGAGGGTGAGCAGGCCCGATACGATTGGCCTTCGAGTGACTTCCGCAACACGTCGTCGAGAAGGGTGAGGAAGAGATGGCCTCCCGCGAGCAAGCGCAACGCCGGCACGAGCACGACCCGGAGCCCGATCCGCCCGCTGACCCGCCACCTGCGGCGCAGGCTGGTGCTCAGCAGCGTGACGAGGAGACCGATGCGCTGCTGGACGAGATCGACGGCGTCCTGGAGACCAACGCCCAGGACTTCGTGCACTCCTTCGTGCAGAAGGGCGGCCAATGAGCGCTGGCCTGTCCGGCCGTGAGGGCCGGCTGGCGCCGGCGTTCCGGGATGTCGGAGGGACCTCGTTCGTCGACTTCCTCACCGCGCACGCCCCGCACCTGCTACCTGGCGGGGGACTGGGGTTGAGCTCGGAAACCCACCCGGGCGGCGGCATACCCCCAACGGCTATGCAGGCACCCCACGGGACGACCATTGTGGCGCTGACGTACGCCGACGGGGTGATCGTGGCCGGAGACCGGCGGGCCACGATGGGCACCATGATCGCCCGGCGCGACATGGAAAAGGTGTTCGCCCCCGACGACTACTGTGCGGTGGGCATCGCCGGCTCCGCCGGAGTGGCCATCGAGATCGTGAAGTTGTTGCAGGTCGAGTTGGAGCACTACGAAAAGGTCGAGGGCACGCTGCTGTCGCTGGAGGGCAAGGCCAACCGCCTGGCCAGCATGATCCGCGGCAACCTCGGCAACGTCTTCCGTGGCCTGACCGTGCTGCCGGTCTTCGCCGGCTTCGACCTGGGAGCACAGGTCGGGCGGATTTTCTCCTACGACGTCACGGGCGGAAGCTACGAAGAGCGTGGTCACCACAGCATCGGCTCCGGGTCGGTCTTCGCCCGTGGGGCGTTGAAGAAGGTGTGGCAGCCGCAGATGTCGCAGGACCAAGCGGTCTCGGTGGCCGTTGAAGCGTTGTACGACGCCGCAGACGACGACTCCGCGACCGGTGGCCCGGACCTCAGTCGTCGGATTTGGCCGACCATGGCGGTGCTATCCGCCTCGGGGGTGAGCTTCCTGCCCGATAGCGTGCTGGAACAGGTCGTCCGGGCCGTGGTCGAGGCGCGTTCGGACAACCCGGGGGGTGCCCGATGACCTTCGGTGGCATGTACGTCTCGCCCGAGCAGCTGATGAAGGACCGGGCCGACTACGCACGCCACGGCATCGCGCGTGGGCGGCCCATCATCGTCGTCTCCTACGCCAACGGCATCGCCTTCGTCGGGGAGAATCCCTCCCGCAGCCTGCACAAGATCTCCGAGATCTACGACCGGATCGGCTTCGCCGCGGTGGGCAAGTACAACGAGTTCGAGAACCTGCGAGTGGCTGGGATCCGGTATGCCGACCTGCGCGGGTTCTCCTACGACCGCACCGACGTGACCGGCCGGGGACTAGCCAACGCCTACGCCCAGACGTTGGGTTCGGTGTTCACCCAAGAGGCCAAGCCCTACGAAATCGAGATCGCGGTAGCGCAGGTCGGGCTCAGCGTCGAAGACGACCAGATCTTCCGGTTGACCTACGACGGCTCGGTCAGCGATGAGCCCGGTTTCGTGGCCATGGGTCGCGGGGGCGACGTGCTGACGCAGGGTCTGCGAGCGCAATGGGACGGTTCCATGTCCCTATCGCAGGCGTTGGTGCTGTGCGTTGATCTGCTGCGTCAGGCCAAGGACGAGCAGCCGTCCGAGCCGGTGGCGCCCAACCAGTTTGAGATCGCCGTACTCGATCGACGTCGGTCACGGCGGGCGTTCCGGCGTCTGGAAGGGGCCGAGCTCGCAGCGATGTTGGACCCGGAGGATCCCTTGGACGACGTCGCGGAGGGCGCTCGCTAGCCCGCGGCCAGCAGCGACTTCATCGTCGTGATCTCCTCGGTCTGGTCTTGCGTCATCTTCTGCGCCAGGTCGCCGATGACGGCAGAGTCACCCCGAGCGGCTGCACTGCGAGACATCTCCACCCCGTGCTCATGATGCGCGATCATCTCGGTCAAGAATGCGCCCTCGATCTGCGCAGGGGTGGCCTCTTCGAGTGACTCCGTGCCGACGCTGGGCTCAGCGAGGTCAACCGTGCCTTCATCGACGGTGGCGAGCCAGTCGTTCATCTGCTCATTCTCGGCGCGCTGACCGGTGGCGATGTCCTCAGCGAGCGCGGCAACCTCCGGGCGCACCCCCTCGTGGTCCAGCAGGAAGTCAGCCATCGCAATGGCGTCACCGTGGTGGGGGATCATCATCTGGGTGAACATCACGTCGACCTCGTTATACGCCTCAGCGCCTGCCGAGGGCGGGGCCGTCTGCCCTGCACAACCGGCCAGCAGCGCGCTGACGACGGCGGGGACGACGACGGCCGGAATCACGGTGGTCCTTCGCAGTGGCATGCCGTGATTTTACCCTAGGGGGGTATTCACGCCGACAGGCCCCGGCTGTAGTGCTCTGAGCGCCGCTGGTCTGGCCGTGGGGCTAACACAGCACCGCCACAGGGCCGACACAGCGCGGACGCAGGGCCGAAGGCATGTGCGGGGTGGTTACCCGCCTAGGCTGACATCATGGAGCGGCGCATCTTCGGGATCGAGACCGAATTCGGAGTGACGTGTGCCTTCACCGGGGATCGGCGGTTGTCCTCCGATGAGGTGGCACGCTATCTGTTCCGCAAGGTCGTCAGTTGGGGACGGTCCAGCAACGTCTTCCTGGTCAACGGTTCGCGGCTCTATCTGGACGTCGGGTCGCACCCCGAATACGCCACGGCGGAGTGCGACTCTCTGACCGACCTGGTGGCTCAGGACAAGGCCGGGGAGCTGATCGTGCACGACCTCGCCGTCGACGCCGAGCAGCGGATGGCCGAGGAAGGCATCCAGGCTCGCGTCTACGTGCTGAAGAACAACGTCGACTCCCGCGGAAACTCCTACGGGTGCCACGAGAACTACCTCGTCCAACGACGCGGCCAACTGAGCCGGATCACCGACACGTTGATCCCGTTCTTGATCACTCGCCAGATCGTGACCGGGGCGGGGCGGCTGCACGTCGTCGGGGAGCGAGCGACATACCAGGTCAGTCAGCGTGCCGACCACATCTGGGACGGGCTCAGCTCGGCCACCACCCGTTCGCGACCGATCATCAACACGCGCGACGAGCCGCACGCCGATGCTGAGCAGTATCGCCGGCTCCACGTGATCGTCGGTGACTCCACGATGAGTCAGAGCACGACCATGCTCAAGGTAGCCATCACCGATCTGCTGCTGAAGACCATCGAGGACGGCACGATCCTGCCCGACTTGAGCCTGCAGAACCCGATCCGCGCGATCCGCGACGTGAGCCGCGATATGACGGGCGCCCACCAGGTGGCCCTGACCAACGGACGACACCTGTCGGCGATCCAGCTGCAGACCGAGGTCTTGGCCATCGTCACCCGGTATGCCGAGCGCGCGGGTTTGGCGAGACAGGAGCCCTACGCGTGGGCGCTGGAGCTGTGGGAGCGTGCGCTGCACGCCGTGGCCACGCAGCAGTTGCACCTCATCGACACCGAGATCGACTGGGTGATGAAGTGGTCGATGCTGCAGCGCTATGCCGACAAGCACGACTTGGAACTGCGCGACGACCGGTTGCAGCAGCTGGATCTGGCCTGGCACGACATCCATCCTCAGCGCGGGTTGTTCAACATCGTCGAGCGCCGCGGCGGCTCGAAGCGGATCTGTGCCGCCGACGAGGTCGAGCGGGCGCTGAGCGTTCCGCCGCAGACCACCCGGGCCAAGCTGCGCGGTGATTTCGTGCGCGTGGCCCAACAAGCTCGCCGAGACTTCAGCGTGGACTGGGTGCACCTGAAGCTGAACGACGCGGCCCAGCGCACCGTCCTGCTCAAGGACCCTTTTGCGGCGCAGGACAGTCGGGTCGATGAACTGCTAGCCTCGATCCGCGCGGCTCCACTCAGCCCGCACCCAGGCTCGCCACTGTAGGCTGAGCCGTTCCGACACCCCCCATCAGATCAAGGACTGCGCGTGCGAACTCCTCGTGCCCGGCTGCTCGCTGCGGCCGCCGCCCCGATCATCTTCTTGGCCGCATGCAGTGGCAGCGACACCGAAACAGACAACGAGGCATCGACCGCTTCTGCGGCCGAGGACTCCATGGCTACCTCGGCCCCAGGGGACGACGCGTCGGCCACCTCGGCCGCGCCCATGGCGGACTTGTCGGGCATCACCGTGGAGACCACCGCCAACGACGAAGACGTCGAGGTCCCTACCCTGATGCTGAACGGCCAGCCGTTCCCCGAAGCCGAACTGCCGTTCACCGTCCCGACGACGTCGATCGAGCAGGTCGAGGAGGGTGACGGCGAGGAGGTGACCGAGGGCCAGGAGGTCAGCGTGCGCTACCTCGCGGTCAACGGCACCAGCGGTGAAGAACTGCTGTCCACCTTCCCCACCGACGAATCCGTCGTGATGGACCTCAGCAACGAGTCGCTGTTGAGCTCCTTCGTGCAGTCTCTGCCCGGGCAGAAGGCAGGCGGCTCCTTCATCCTGGCGATGCCCCCTTCCGAAGGCTTCGGCGAAGCGGGCAACGCCAACCTGGGGATCGGACCCGAGGACACGGTCGTCTTCTACATCGAGGTGGTCAGCAGTAGCAACCCGTTGACCAAGGCCGAGGGTGAAGAGGTTGAGCCTCCGGACGGCCTGCCGACGGTGGAGACCGACGGCACCAGCGCCGCGCAGATCACCATTCCCCCGGACGCCACCGAGCCCACCGACCTGGTGGTGCAACCACTCATCAAGGGTGAGGGCCCCGAGGTCGAGGCGAATCAGACGGTCAAGGTGAACTACACCGGCGTGAAGTTCTCCGACGGTGAGGAGTTCGACAGTTCCTTCAACTCCGGCCAGCCGTTCAGCACCACCATCGGAACCGGCGCGGTCATCCCCGGCTGGGACGAGGGTTTGATCGGTCAGACCGTCGGCTCGCGGGTGCTGTTGGTCGTCCCGCCGGACAAAGCCTACGGCCCGGCCGGAGACGACAACTCGAGCGAGTTGGCGGGGGAGACCTTGGTCTTCGTCATCGATATCCTCAGCGCCAACTGACCTCTGCGCGCACATCTCAAAACCGACCCATCAACGAAGGGCCATTATGAGCGAGCTCACCAAGCCAGAGATCGACTTCCCGGGCGACGAGCCACCAACGCAGCTCCAGGTCGAGGACATCACCGTCGGTGACGGTGAGGAAGCCACCGCCGGTCGCGGGATCTCCGCGCACTACGTGGGCGTGTCCTGGTCAACCGGGGAAGAGTTCGATGCCTCCTGGAATCGCGGCTCCACGCTCGACTTCACCGTCGGGGTCGGACAGGTCATCGAGGGCTGGGACCAAGGCCTACTGGGGATGAAGGTCGGCGGACGCCGGCGGATCACCATCCCACCGCACCTGGGCTACGGCGACCGAGGAGCGGGCGACGCGATCGCCCCCGGCGAGACCCTGATCTTCGTGGTCGACCTGATGGGCGTGCGCTGAACCACAGCTTCGTCCGCTGAACGCCGAGTTAGGCGTTCGCAGAGGTCAGGGCGGCGGCATGCCACCCGGCGGCTGCCGCGGCCAAGAACGCCGCCGGGTCCTGATCGACTCCGCGACCCATCGTGCTCAGACGCACCGGTGAGGCACCAAGTGCTTGGCGCAGATGCTCGCATCTGATCGACACCCCGCGGAGATGTGGCGCGCGGTCGATGAGTTCGACCGCTTGGGTGCGCACGTATCCCGCGAACGCCGGATCCACTCCCTCGCAGCCGGTGAGGTCAGGGATGACCAGATCTGTGGGGCGCATCAGCACCCGCCCGTATGCCGTGTCGTTGTGATGCGACACGCCGCGATGCCGAGGGCGCTCGTCGGCCGCCGAGATGCGCAGCGCCGCGATACCCCGCCCGTGGAGCACACCCGTCGCGTTGAGCGCTTCGCCGAGCGCGACCCCGGAGAACCCCCACCGGGTTCCGGTGCCCAAGTTTCCCGGCCCTTGGGTGACCACGGCTACGTCGGCGTGAACGACGTGTCGCGCCGCGAGTAACCCGGTGTGCACCGTAACCGCCTCGAAGTCTCCACCGAAGCTCTGCCCGGTGGTGATGACCGAGGCCAGCCACCCGGCCTCGCGCAGCCCAGCGCAGCTGGCCGAGAACGCGGCGGGCAACGCGCCCCCGTCGGTCATGACGTAGGCCACGCGGAGGTTTTCGCCACCGGGCCGGGCGCGGACCCCCGCCACCACAGCAGGCAGGCTGGAGTGCAAGTCCGCCGCTACGACCGGCATACCCTCCAGGGAGTCGGCGTCGTGAAGCACGTCGTGGTGTGGGCTCTCCTGGTCATCGACCCCCAGCACCATCGACTGCAACGGGGTATAACGCGCCTTGACCAGGTGACCCGGTCCCGGGGAGGAGGTGGGCAGCCGATCGGGCACGGCCACGACCAGCGCAAAGCCGCCGGTGCCCAACCCTCGCTGGTAGGCCGCGGTGTTCAGCAGGACCCGATCACCCACGACGGGCTTTCCGACCAGGTCCGGATAGGCCAAGGCCGGGATGGTGGTGCGGGGGGGCGTCGGGGCCGCTAGGTCGTCGTGGCCGACGTCGAGGTTGTCCTCGGGATGGAGGTTGCCCCCGGGATCGAGGTTGTCCTCGGGGTCGAGGTCGACGTCGAGCCGGATGGCCCCGGCCCAACTGTCCCGCAACGCTGACACCACGCCCTGCGCCCAGATGATCACAGCCCGCACCCTACGTGTCCGGTAACCTCCGATGAGTGGCAGACATGGACCCGGTGCGTCACAGCCCGGCTGCGGCGAAGACCGAGCGACTGCTCAACCTCGTGATCGCGTTGCTCTACACTCGCCAGCCGCTGAGCAAGGCCCGCATCCGCAGCGCCGTTCCGCACTATCAGGACAGCAGCGACGAGGCCTTTGACCGCATGTTCGAGCGCGACAAGGACGAGTTGCGAGCCCTCGGCATTCCGCTCCGTACCGAGATCATCGACCCATTCTTTGACGACGAAGCGGGCTATCGCATCGAACGGCGCGAATACGCCTTGCCGGCGATCGACTTCACGCCCGACGAGGTGGCCGTCATCGGGATGGCCAGCCGGGCGTGGTCCCAAGCCAGTCTGGCCGGTCCAGCGGCGCAGGCGCTGCGTAAGCTACAGGCCGCTGGAGTCGAGCCCGATCAAGCCTCGGTCGCGGGCATCGAGCCGCTGCTGCACACCACCGAGCCGGCCTTCGAATCTGTCCGCACCGCGACCATCACCGGTCGCACCATCGCATTCGACTACCGCACCTCGGGATCGGACGAGGAGTCGACCCGTCACGTCCACCCGTGGGCCCTGACGAACTGGCACGGGCGGTGGTACGTCACCGGGTTCGACCTCGACCGTGCGGCACCGCGGGCCTTTCGGCTCGACCGGATCACCTCCAAGGTCACGCTCGATCGGGGGACCCCGGACCCGGCGTATGCCGTCCCGCCCAACCACGACCCGCGGGCCATGATCGTCGCGGCATACCGCGGGCAGACGTCCTCGCCGTCGACGGTGCGAGTCCGACTCCGACCGGGCACGGCCTACAGTCTGCGACGTCGGGCGACCTCGATCACCGAGGGCGATCGTGAGACGGGGGAGTGGGACGTCGTCACGTTCAGCGATGCGACGCCGGCCATCCTGATCGCCGAGATTGCCGGGGTGGGACCCGACGCCCAGGTCATCGAACCGGCCGAGGTGGGCCACGCCGTCGCGGATCGCCACCGCGCCGTCCTCGCCGCGCACGATCGTGCGGACAGTGGCTCGTCGTGGTGACCTTCGAATCGGCGACCGACCGCCTCGATCGTTTGCTGACCATGGTCCCGTGGCTGATGCGCAATCAGGGCATCGACATTGCCGAGGCAGCGCAGACGTTCGGGGTCAGTGACGAGCAGATTGTCGATGACCTGCAGCTGCTCTTCGTCTGCGGGACCCCCGGCCACCTGCCGGATGACCTGATCGAAGCGTCCTGGGAGGGCGGCAAGGTCTACGTCGGCAACGCTGAGACAATCTCCCACCCGCTGCGCCTCGGCCGCGACGAAGCCCTCGCCCTCATCGTCGCTCTACGGGCGTTGGCCGCCACACCGGGGCTGGGCGACAGCGACGCAATCACCCGAGCGCTGAGCAAGCTCGAGGCGGCCGCAGGGGAGTCCGGGGCCGGGGCGGGCAGCGTGAGCGTGATGATGGAAAGCGATGCCCACCAACAGGAACACCTCACGGCGATCCGCTCGGCCTTGGCCAGCCATTCGCGGCTGCACCTGCGGTATCTCGTGGCCTCCCGCGACGAAGCAACCGAGCGCGATGTGGACCCCATGCGCGCGTTGAGTGTCGACGGTCGGTGGTATGTCGAGGCGTGGTGTCATCGAGCCCGTGACGTCCGCCTGTTCCGCCTGGATCGTATCGAGACCATCGATGTGTTGGACGTCGATGGCACACCGCCTCCCAGTGCTGTCTCGCGTGACGTCGGCCCCGGTGTCTTCCGACCGCGCGAGAGCGACACGCTTGTCACCGTGGAGGTTTCGCCGTCTGCGGCCTGGGTGACCGAGCAGTTCCCGGTCCAGAGCGTGCAGCCAGGGGCCGACGGCGTGCTGCTCGTGCAGGTGCGCGCCGCCGATCCGCGGTGGTTGGTCCGTTTGGTCTGGCGCCTGGGCGGTGCGATCAGGGTGACCAGCCCGGCCTACGTGGTCGATATGGTGCGCACCGGTGCGAGCACCGTCGTGCAGATGAATCCCAGTCCCGAAGCGTAGACTCGCGGGGCTTGTGGATACGCCCGTCCGCACGACGATCTGATCGCACCGAAAGGCAACAGCGTGTTCAGAAACATTCAAGGCTGGCAGTTCGTCATCATCGTGTTGGCGATCGTGATCCTGATCGGGTGGAAGCGGTTGCCGGATATGGCGCGGAGTGTGGGGCGTTCGATGCGGATCTTCAAGTCCGAGGTCGAGCAGATGACCACCAAGCCCGAGGATGACCGGCCGAGCGCGGCCAGCACAGACACCGTGGACGGTGAGCGCCGGTCCGAGCCGGTCCACCGCGAGCAAGCACGCACCGAGCAAGCACGCACTGAGCAAGCACGCACTGAGCAAGCACGCAGTGATGACACGCAGCCAGACCACGACCAGCTGGGCCACCACCGGCGTGACGACGACATCGAGCGCAGCGGCACCGACGAGCGCAACAACTGAGATCGTCAGCGCAGGCTGATCGAGCGATGGTCCTGTCCCGTCGGCGCGGCCGCGACCCCGAAGGTCGGATGTCGCTGTCCAGTCATTTCAAGGAGTTCCGCAACCGGCTGATCGTGGCCGTGCTCGCCATTGTGGTGTGCGCCGTGGTCGGGTGGATCTACTACGAGGAGATCATCAAGGTCATCCTTGACCCGGTCTCCGATGTCCGTACCGATGCCGGTGATCCGCTGATCATCCCGAACTTCGCGCAGACCATCACCCAACCCTTCGGACTGCAGCTGCGGGTCTCCTTCTTCGTCGGCATCGTGCTTTCCAGCCCGGTCTGGATCTGGCAGATTTGGGCGTTCATGCTGCCGGGGCTGCGCAAGCGCGAGCGTCGTCTGGCCATCTGGTTCTTCGTGGCCTCGGTTCCGCTCTTCTTCACCGGAGCAGCCTTGGCATCGTGGGCGTTGCCGCGCACGGCCGCGATTCTGCTGTCGTTCTTGCCGCCGACGGCGGGCGGTGTGCTGAACGCCGTGGACTGGCTCAACTTCGTGCTGTACTTCGTGGTTGCGTTTGGCATCGCATTCCTCCTGCCGGTCTTCATGGTCGGGCTCAACAGCATCGGACTGTTCCCGGTCAAGGCGATGCGGTCCGGTTGGCGTTTTGCCCTGCTCGGCATCTTGATCTTCTCCGCCATGGCCACTCCCGACCCTGAGCTCACCACGATGTTCGCGTTGGCTCTTCCGATGTTCGGGCTCTACTGGTGCGCTGTCGGCATCGCCGCCTTCAACGAACGGCGGCGCCGCAAGAACGACCCCGAGTGGATGTCCACGGCCGACGACGAGGCCAGCCCCCTGTGAGGTATGCGGTGT
>JBASAZ010000225.1:0-2859 GCA_049650845.1 Ornithinimicrobium sp. | reverse complement strand
TCTGAAGCTGCCGGGGGACCTCGACTCGCTGTCTGAGCAGGATTACGCGCAGCTCAAGAAGAAGCTGCCGGGATGGCATACCATCCTGACCGGGTCAAGCTTTGATTCGGCTAAAGGCCACTACATCGATGAGCTGGCCGACCGCTGGGTCCGCGCCAACCAGGTCTATCAAAACGCCAGTGACCATATGACCCTGGTGCGCTACGAGGACTTCGACGCCGCCAAACGGGCTGTCGTCGAGCAGTTGGCGGTTGAGCTCGGCTTCTCTGTGGTCACGGACATTTCTTCCTCGCAGGACCGTCAGTACCAACCGCGCGGTGATCGCTCGATCACCCCTGAAGACTTCTTCGGCCACGAGAACCTGGACCGGATAGAAAGTCGCTGCGCGGCACTGATGTCGTCCTTTGGATACGAACCCTCGGGCTCCACCCGGGCGTGAGTCTGGCACCTGGATACCTGTTCCATCGGGTATCGTGGCGGGGTTCGCCGTAGGAGCCCCCTGTGGACAACTGCCGACCCCCCACCGTGGGAGTGGCACCCTGGGATCACTCACGCGGTGGGACGTATCGCAACCCTCCTGCCACGGAGAGACCGTGGCCGCTTGAGACCGAAGGAGGTGGGTTAACGCATGCGTCAGTACGAATTGATGATGATCCTCGACCCCGAGATGGACGAGCGCAATCTTCAGCCCACACTGGAAAAGATGCTCGGCGTCGTGACCAAAGACGGCGGCAGCATCGACTCCATGGACATCTGGGGCCGTCGCCGGTTGGCCTACGAGATCCGCAAACAGGCCGAGGGCATCTATGCCGTCGTGAACCTGTCGAGCGAGTCCGCCACCGCACAGGAGCTGGACCGTCAGCTGGGCCTGAACGAACAGGTGCTGCGGACCAAGCTGATGCGCCAGGACGCCTGAGCCTCCCGCACTGGATCAGCACGACAACCACTAGGACGAAGGACTGAGCATGGCAGGCGAAACTCCGCTGACGTTGGTCGGCAACCTGACCGGTGATCCCGAACTGCGCTTCACCCCTTCGGGGGCGGCCGTGGCCAATTTCACCGTGGCCTCGACTCCGCGCACGTTCGACCGTCAGACCAGCGAATGGAAAGACGGCGAAACCGTCTTCATGCGCTGCTCGATCTGGCGTGAAGCGGCCGAGAACGTCGCCGAATCGCTGCATCGCGGCGCTCGTGTCGTGGTCACCGGACGGTTGGTGTCCCGCTCCTGGGATACCCCCGAAGGTGAGAAGCGCACCGTCATGGAGATGCAGGCCGACGAGATCGGGCCGTCCCTGAAGTACGCGACCGCCTCGGTCACCAAAGCCCAACGCGGCGGTGGAGGCGGCAGCTACGGCGGCAGTCAGGGTGGTCAGCAGTCCGGTGGAGGCCAGCAGTCCGGTGGCCAAGGGGGCGGCTCGAACATTCGCGCCGTGCCCGACAGCGACCCGTGGGCGACCGGTGGCAACTCCGGTGGCAGTTCCTCAGGCAACTCCGGTGGTGGCCGACCGTCCGGTGGCAACCAGGGCAGTCAAGGCTCTGGCGGCAGTCAAGGTGGGGGCTGGGGTGGTGGCCCGTCCTACGACGAGCCGCCGTTCTGAAGCCGACCCACCGACATACACATCCGAAGAATCACCCCATCCCGAGTGTGATGCTCGGGCTCTCACCAGAAGGAGAGCACCACGATGGCCAAGCCCGTTGTGCGCAAACCCAAGAAGAAGGCGAACCCGCTCAAGGCCGCCAAGATCGAAGCGATCGACTACAAGGACACCGCGCTGTTGCGCAAGTTCATCTCCGACCGCGGCAAGATCCGCGCTCGCCGAGTGACCGGGGTGTCCGTGCAGGAGCAGCGTCGGATCGCCAACGCGGTCAAGAACGCCCGCGAAATGGCCCTGCTGCCCTACTCCAGTTCAGCTCGCTGAGCCCCGGCACTGAGAGTTAGAGGAGACACACCATGAAGTTGATCTTGACGCAGCCCCTGACCGGGCTGGGAGTGGCCGGTGACGTCGTCGACGTCAAGGACGGCTACGCCCGCAACTATTTGCTGCCGCGTAAGTTGGCGACCCCCTGGACCAAGGGCGGTCAGAAGCAGGTCGACGCCATTACGTCGGCCCGCACCAAGCGCGCCCAGCACACCGAAGAGACAGCCAAGTCCGCGAAGGCGCGCTTGGAGACCGAGTCCGTGGTCGTCAGCGCTCGGGCCGGCTCGGGTGGGCGCCTCTTCGGTGCCGTGACCTCGGCCGAGATCGCCCACGCGATCGCCGACGCCGGTGGCCCCGAGGTCGACCGCCGCAAGATCGAGGTTCCGGCCCCGATCCGTTCGGTGGGCGAGCACACCGCTCACGTGCGCTTGCACGACGACGTCTCCGCCACCGTGACCGTCGAGGTCATCGCCGGCTGAGCGTCTCGCAGCACGTCACAAGGCCCGCTCGGTAGCTTCCGGGCGGGCTTTGGGCTATTCCGTGGAGGCGCTACCGCTCGGTGGTCTCACCGCTCAGTCTTCTTCGGGGCGTTGGGTTAACCCGCGTGGCGGCGGGATTCGGGGCGGCGGGGATTCGGCGTCAGTTCAGCAGGCCGTTATCGCGCAGGAACCCTTTAGCCACGTCGGCCGGGTCCCTGCCGTCGATGTCGACGGCGCCGTTCAGCTCGATCATGGCTTTGGTCGTCAGCTCCTTGTTGACGTCCTCGATGACCGACATGAACTGGTCGCCGCCGAGGTCCCACAAGGTGTCGTCGTCAATGATCAAAGCCACGTGCTGATAGCCGAAGAGCCGCTCGGGGTCCTCCAGGACGCGATAGTCACCGCTCTCCAGCTGCGCGTCGGTGCTGAACACGTTCGCCACGTCAACGTCCCCTTCGAAC
>JBASAZ010000224.1:0-54393 GCA_049650845.1 Ornithinimicrobium sp. | reverse complement strand
CGATGCGCGAAGTCGAGGTCCTCCTTGACCGATGTCGGCAGGGATCGCTGCGCGGTTGCGATCTGCTCCTCGCTCAGCACGAAGCTTTCCGGGTCCCACGAGTCGAGCTGCCGGGAATAGTCTCGCGTGGCGGACTCTCCCTGTGCCTCGATGCGCTGGAGCATTTCCTGGACGATTCGCGTCGTCGCCGAGATGTCCGCAGGCTCTGTGCCTTGGGCGCGCTTGAGGTAGGTGATCGGCATGGCTATCGCTCTCCTGTCTGAGGATGGGTTTCGAACGTCGGTGCAGGCGCGTCGAGTGGTGTGGTCAAGCGGGGGCCGTCGCCTCGTGCACGGCGTAGCGGATGATGTCGGCGGCCTGGCGGCAGTGGGGGAGTTGCATCGAGGGCGGCACCCGCAGGTCGCACAGCCGGGCCAGGATGGCCTCGGTGCGTGGCAGTTCCTGGCCGGGGCCGACGTAGTCCCACTGTGCCGGTCGGCTGGTGAAACCACGCATCCTCTCCTCGCCGTACCATTTCACGGGCAGTCCGAGGCGATGGGTGCCCCGCACCACCCTGGTGATCTGCTCGGGGGAGAGGTCGGGCAACGCGAACTGGAACGAGCTGCCGACGTAGTCCTCTTCAGCGCCGCGTCGGCATACCTGGACGTGCGGGATGTCAGCAATGAGCGTCTCCAACTCGCGGTAGAGACGGTTCATCGCTTCCACTCGCTGGGGCAGCAGGTCCAGTTGCGGGCGTAGCAGGGCCGCAGCCAGCGCGGTCATCCGCAGGCTGTAGTTGGCCACCTGGCCACGCAACGGCTCGAAGACGTTCATGGGTGGTCTGGCCCGATGCTGCTCGTAGAGCATGTAACTGCCTGAGTGCAGGATCGCCCGCGCGGCGACGTCGTCGTCGTCGGTCACGACAAACCCACCCTCACCGGAGTTGAGGTGCTTGAAGGTCTGGGCGCTGAAGCAGGCGGCCCGGCCGAACGTGCCGCTCGGTCGCCCGGCCCACCGCGCGCCCAGAGTGTGGGCACAGTCTTCGATGAGCTGTATGCCCAGCTCCTCGCAGAGCGCTGCCACGGCGTCGAGGTCGGCCAGGTGCCCGCGCATGTGGGAGAGCAGCAACGCCCGGGCTCCCGAACGCTCCGCCTTCAGCCGCAGGTCCGCCAGGTCAATCGTGAGGTCGTCGGTGATCTCCACGAGCACCGGCTCGGCGCCGGCGTGGTGCACCGCACAGGGCACCGGCGCCAACGTGTAGCCGTTGAACAGCACCTTGTCTCCGGGCTGCACCCCGCAGGCGCGCAGCGCGATGAAAATCGCTGCGCCGCCGGAGTTCACCCCGGCGGCGTAGCGTCGACCGACCATGTGAGCGAGCCGCACCTCTAGCTCGGCGGTGTCGTTGATCTCGTCGGAACCGAACTCGGTGTAGCGGAAAAGTCGCCCGCTGTGCATCAACTCGGTAGCCCGGGCGACCCCTGCCTCGGGTATGGGGTCAGGTTGCGTGAGGTCGAAGTCGAACGGCGCCGGCTCGGTCCGGCCCGCCGCGGTGTCCGCGCGCCTCACGGCGGTTTCAGTCTTTGACCAAGCGGACACCGGGGGCCCCTTCGGCTCCTGGGGCCTGGGGACTGGCCAGATGCGTGAGTGAGCCGACCGGTCCTTCGTTCAGGCAGGCGGTGAAAGTCTCGATGACACGTGGGTCCACACTCGGATCGCGTCCGATCACGGTGAGTGCGTTGCGAGATGAGGAGGCTAGGTGCCGCCAGGTCGACTCGGCTGCGGCCTGGATGTCCCGGTCACGGATGGCTCGGACTGTCTCGCGGTGCTGGCCGTGCCAAATCGGCGGCAGTTCGCGATTAGCCCAGGCCTGGTTACGCGTGGGGCGTAGGGGTGGGGAGACCAGCACATCGAGAAGGCGAAGCACGGGCTCCGCCAAGAAGGAGTTGCGGCAGACCTCGGCGAGGGCGCGGTGCACGCGCAGGTCGGTCTCTCCGTGCAGGGTGGGCTCGTGAACGACCAGCTCCATGGCGTCGATCAGCTCCTCGGCCTCGGTGAGCTTGTCCAGATCGGGGTCGCGCGCCGCCACCGCGGCCACCTGCGGCTCCAAGAGGAGTCGGGCCTCGAAGAAGCGGAGGATCCCCTCGGGGGTGACTTCCGCTGGGGTCCCTGATCGATCGAGATGAGGAGTGACGCTCATGACCCGAGTGCCGGAGCCCCGGACTGAGTCGATATATCCGACGAACTGCAAGGCGCCGAACGCCTCCCGAACTGAGGGCCGGCTGACGCCGAACTGACGGGCGAGCTCGGTCTCCGAGGGGAGCCGCGTACCCAGACCGAACTCGCCCGACTGAATACGTGCAACGATTTTCTCGGCGATCCGCACCGACATGGAGCGGTTGCGCTCGAGAGCCTGGAACTCGGCCATGACCTTCCCATCAAAGTTATCTGTTTGGCTGATTTGTTAAGTTGTCTGACATCTTAACGAGGGTCGGCTCGGCCGTCAACTGTGGCGCGCGTGTTCCAGGGCGCTCCCCACACTCAACATCTCCGCCTCGCCCCGATGCGCCCCTATGAGCTGAATCCCGATCCCTGCGCCGGCGTGGTCTCGAGCCCAGGGAATCGTGACCGCTGGGTGACCGGTGAGGTTGCCCAGCAGCGTAAAGCGGGACATCGCTGCTCGCGTGGTCCACGCGCCATCGCTGACCTTGCCTTCGAGCGCGTCGAGGGCGGGCGCGATGATCGGCACCGTCGGCAACAGCACGACGTCAGCGACCTCGAGTGCGGCGTTTAACTGAGCCGCGAGGCGAACACGTAGACGTTGGGCTCGCACATAGTCTGACGCCTGGACGAAGATGCTGGCTTCCAGCCGCAGGCGTACGTCCTCCGGGAGCAGTGTCGCGCGATCCCGTAGGAGCTCTCGATGCACGTCCAGGGCCTCGGGACCGATGGTGCACAGCATTACCCCGGCCGCGCGATGCAGGTCAGGCAGGTCGATGTGCCGGACGCGCGCACCGAGGCTCACCGCCGTCTCCAGCGCGGAGTCGAAAGCTGCGCGGACCGGCGGGTCAAGACCCTCGCGGACGGCGTCGCCCAGATCTGCGACGACGATGCCCTGCAGCGATTCCCGAACGCGCAGCGCCGGGTCGAGACCCATACCAGACAGCACCTCCCATCCCACCGCAGCATCGGTCACCGATCGGGCCATCGGGCCCACATGGTCCAAACTCGGTGCCAACGGGTGCACGCCGGCCATCGGCGCCTCACCGTACGTGCCCTTGAGACCGACCACGGCGCACAGAGCGCCCGGGATTCGGATCGAGCCCGCCGTGTCCGTCCCGACGGCGAGGTCGACGGCGCCCACAACGAGCGCAGCCGCCGACCCGCCACTGGACCCCCCGGCAACCGCGTCGGGACGCAGCGGATTACGCACCGGGCCGCTGTCGCTGCTGGTGCTGAACGGACCGTAGGCCAGAGCGTGCAGGTTGGTTGTCCCGATCAGGACCCCATCGGCGGAGCGTAGCCTTCGGACGATCTCTGCGTCCTGATCGGCGATGGGGCACCGCAGCGCGCGGCTCCCGCCCGACATCGACCAGCCGCGGACGCTGATGATGTCCTTGACCGCAACGATGGCTCCGTACAACGCGCCCATCCGATCACCCGCTCGGGCCCGCTCGTCAAGGGCACGAGCATCCGCTCTCGCCTCCTCGGCGAACACACCGACAAAGGCGTGGGTGCCCGCGGAGGCGTTGATGATCGACAACGCTTCGTCGACACGAGACGACACGGACTCACCGGGCCGAAGGGTCCATGAAGGATGGGGTAGGCGACCACGGTCGAGACCGGCTGGCCGTCGACGATGCGCCGTGATTCGTGCTCGGCTGGCGCTCGTCCGATTCTGGATGACGCCGTACTTCACGTCGGCGGAACGCACTAACTCGATCATCGGCCGGTCTTGGGCCACCCGTTCACGCCAGAGCGTCACTCGGTCTCGGACGTCCACGCCCGCGCCGGCCGCTATCGCGAGCAGCGCGGACTCCTCCGTCGATCTCACACCGATCAGGCCGTGGGGGTATACGCGTGCTTGGGGTCATCCGCATACCACCGGTTCCAACCCGTCAAGATCGAGATGAGCAGGACCACGATCAGTGTCCACGCGTAGGGGTTCAGGAAAGCGGACGCGATCGAGGGCAACGGCAGGTCGTACTGCGCCGCGGTGGCCACCATGGTGGCGTACCAGATGATAACGGCGTTGTGCCACGGCAACATGTAGAACACGGTGTTGGCGGCACAGTCCATGAGGTTGGCGATCCGCGCGGGGTGCAGGTTCTTGTCTTCGCCGAGTGGGCGTCCGATTGTCGGGCCCACCAGCAGGATTGCGGGAGCATTGGCCCCAAGGGGAACCGTGAACAGCAGCGTGATGCCGGAGATCATCAGCTCCGCGCTGCGCACTCCACGGGCCGCGCTCTTCTCCAGCCGCCTCAAGAGCTTGAGCATCAGGCCGCTCTCGGTGAGCACCTGAGCCAGGGCCAGAATGAAGAGCACCAACACGATCGCGCCGGTGATATTGGTGATGCCGTCCTCGACGATCCCCGAGGAATCCCCACGCTCGGCGGGAATTGAGAAGATCGCGCCCGGCTTGAGCAGCCCGGTTGCCAGCCCGATGGCGACAGCGGACAGGCTGCCCCAGATCAGCGAGATCACGATGTTGAAACGCATCATCGCCAGCACGATGACGACGAAGAACGGGATCATCATCAGCAGGCCCACGGGATTGGCGTCCACGTCGATGCTGTTGTCCGCCGCGGAGCCTCCGCCACCCACGAAGGCGAGGACCACGACGGTGACGGCAGCCGCGGGCAGCGCCAGAGGCAGTCTGGACTTGACCACGTCACCCATCTCCGCCCCCGATGTGAAGGCGGAGGCGATAGTCGTGTCCGAGATGGGAGCGACGTTGTCACCGAATGCGCCGCCGGCGATGATCGCGACGGCCAGCATGGTCGGATCGGCGCCCAGTGCGACGCCGGTCGGGAACAAGACCGGGATCAAAGCCAGCACGGCCCCCACGCTGCTGCCCGTACCGGCCGCGAAGATGCAGGACAACAAGAAGGCCAGGACGGCATAGAAGGCACCCTTCACCCCCGTCTCCACTCCGAACCACAGCAGGCCGTTGACCAGACCGCCCTTGGCCAGCAGCTCACCGAAGACGCCGGCGAACAGGTAGGCCAAGATGATGACAGCCCCAGTATGGTTGGACAGGCCGCGAACGATCGTCCCCGCGAACTCTCGCGGCGTCTTGGTCAGCAGCAGCCCCACAACGACGGCTGCCCAACCGCCGACCCAGAAGCTGGAGATGGCTGCGCGCTCTGCGAGCGACAGCCAGAGCAAGACCCCCACGAGTACAAGGGCCGGCACCAACGCCGTGAGCGGACCGCCCCACATATGAAGCGAGTGTTCTGGGGCGGCCCCCTCCGAGTCGGTGGTTTGGGTTGCGGAACCGGTTGTGTCCTCTGCCGACGTACTCATCAAGTCTTCCAATCGCTGGAAAGGGCGGTGGGCTGACGCTAAAGCTGGGCCGGTAGCGCTGAACCGACGAGGGCTAGGTGGTCACGTCATCTCAGGCATGCAGCCAAGTTGTATGACATTTTGTCATGTTGTCAGGCAACCTATGTCCGCTGGATCAACCTGTCAAGGGGTGGGGGCTGTATGAGGGTGCAGCCCTCAGGTGGCGAGCAGCACCCCACCGGTAGCGATAGATGCGACGAGGAGGGTGGACAGTCCACCCAACGCAAAAGAGCGAAATCCGGCCTTGCGCAGCATGCTGACGTGGACCCCAAGTCCAAGGGCGAACATCGCCGCCGACAGGAGCAGCACTTGTAGTTGTTGGCCAGTGGCCAGCGCGAGATCGGGCATCGGGGCGAAGGTGCGCAGCAGTGCCGCAGCGAGGAAACCAGCCACGAACAGGGGTACCAGCGGGGGGCGGGCGCTGTCCGAGACGTGTTCGGCGCCCGCGGTGCGACGCCGCTCCAGCAGGCCCAGGGTGGTGACCACGGGCGCCAGCATCAGCACCCGGGCCAGCTTCACCACCACAGCTGCCGACAACGCCCCGCCCCCGATGAGCCCACCGGCCGCGACCACTTGAGCGACTTCATGGATCGACCCACCCGCGATCAGTCCCTGATCGTGGGTGGACAGACCAGTCAGCGACAGCGCGAGCGGCGCGATGCCGATCATCAGCGTTCCGAAGACGACCACGAGCGCGATGGCAGTCGCTACGTCCTCATCCTCACGCTCGATGGTGCCTTCGACCCCGGCGACGGCCGCTGCACCGCAGATCGAGAAGCCGCATGCGATCAGCAACGCCTGGGGAGCCGGCAAGCGCAGCAAGCGGCCGATCAGCACCGTGCCGACCAACCCGCCGGCGACAACCACGACGACCACACCGAGCATCGCCCAGCCCAAACCCAGGATGTCGTCGAGGGCCAACTGAAGGCCAAGCAACACGATGCCGATCCGCAGAACCCGCTTGGCCGCGACCTTGACCCCGGGTTGTAGCGCCTGCGGCAGACGCACAGCGTGCGAGACCGTCACCCCAAGCAGAATCGCCACAAGTAGCGCACTAAGCCCCGGAATCATCTTCTGTATGCCGTAGGCAAGGGCGGCGGCGACCAGGCAGAGCCCTAAGCCGGGCCAGATCGAGGTGGCCTCTGGCTGGATGTCACCCGGGTCCTCGGTGTTCGGTGTGGGTGTCGGGATGGGGGTAGTCACACCGTTCATCAGACATCACTTCACACGCTTCCAGTAGCCCACAGGTCACCATCGATGCCATATCCTGCGCACATGGCACCTGCTGATTGGCCCGACCTCGCGATCCTCCAGTTGCTCGTGGCGGTTCAGGACCACGGGAGCATCGGTGCGGCCGCCGACACGGTCGGAATGGACCAGCCGAACGCCAGCCGGGCACTACGACGCTATGAGCGTCGGTTGGGGTTGCCGCTGCTCCTGCGCTCCACCCGAGGTACCCAACTGACCGATGAGGGCAGTCAACTCGTCACCGCCAGTCGGAAGATCCTCGACGCCGCCGAACGTCTCACCGAGAGTGTGAGCATCCTGCGTGCGGCCCGCACCGGACGAGTGCGAGTGTCGGCTAGCCAGACGATTGCGGAGTACCTGCTGCCGCAGTGGCTGGCCGATTATGGACAGCAACCAGGGGCAGTGCAGGTGCAGGTCACCGTGGCGAACTCGGTGCAGGTGCGCAAGCATGTGATCAACGACGAGGCGGATCTCGGCTTCGTCGAAGCGACCCACCTGGGCAAGGGCTTGCATGCCCGGCGAGTGGCCACCGACCATCTTGTGGTGGTGGTCGCGCCGTCCCACCCGTGGGCGAGACGAAGAACCCCGCTGACGGTCACGGAGCTGGCAGCCACGCCGTTGGTGGTCCGGGAGGCCGGCTCAGGGACCCGGGACTCGTTCGAGGACGCGTGTAGGAGAGCTGGGCTGCAACTGAGCCTGCCACTGTACGAGCTCGCGAGCAACGCAGCCGTCCGGACGAGCGCGATGTCCGGGGTAGCACCAGCTGTCCTGTCCGAACTCACAGTCGGCGAAGCTCTGGCCTCACAGCGGCTCGTTTCAGTACCGATCGCTGGACACGCCATGGCCCGCCCCTTGCGCGCAGTATGGCGCAAGGGCACCCGCCCTGCTCCGACAGCGGCCGATCTTCTGCACGTGTGCGATCAACGAATGATTGCGACTGGACACTCGGAGCGGTAGATGAGGTTTCGGCCGACCGAACCCAACAGCAGGGTAGGCAGATCCCCATTGCCACGGGCACCGACAACCACCAGGCTAGCCTGGTCGGATTCTCGTGCGAGCAAGGTGGACGGCCTCCCCTCAGCGACGATGTCCGAGAGCCCCAGCCCTGGGAACTCACGTTCGACCAGCTCCCGGGCCGCCTTCATTGTTTCGGTGGCGGAGGTCCGGGCGCGTCGGGCTTCCTCGAGGCTTGCCGGATCGTTGGTCAGGGGGATTTTGGCCCACGACGCACGGGGCTTCCACGCGCACAGGATGACCAGGCCGGCGTCACGTCCGCTCGCTGCCGTGGCGGCCTCACGTAGGGCGAGCGTGCTTCCTTCGGAGCCGTCCACGCCCACCACCACGGGCTCGGACGGGTCGGTGCCGACTTCGCGCTCAGCAGGTACGACGACGACCGAGCACTCGGCATGGGTGGCGACGGCGAACTGCACGGTGCCCATCAGGGCGTCGGGGAGGCGACCTGGACTTGGACTACGCCTGCCGACAACGATCAGGCGGGCAGTGGCGGAGGCCGACTGCAGTGCTGCGGCGGGACCGAGGCCTGAGACGCGGGCCTCGACCGATAAGCCGGAGATAGCTGATCGGGCACGATCTGCGGCGGCCTCAGCGACCGCCTTCGCTCGATCGTCGATACTGGGGCTATGGCCGCGGCCGGCTTGATACGCATCCGAGGTGTCAGTCGCCAAGAGCACGACCAATCCTGTATGCAGCCGGTCGGCTTCGAGCGCAGCCCAGTCGACGGCGTGGTCGGCTTCATCCGAGCCGTCGTAGCCGACCACCACGGGTGGCTTCTCATCAGTCATACAGCGGCTCCTTTGCATCTGCGAACGATCTGATCTGTACTCGCCACGGACCATCCCGTAGGTCTCCCCTGGCGTAGAACCACACTCGCGACCAGGTGCTCATATGAGCACCATCGTCCTCGAATGAGTACCCGTTTAGCCTTGTGTAGACGAGTCAGCTTGTCAAGGAAAACGTCAGTCGAAATGCACACGTGGTTCCTGCCCGTGGAACGAGCCCCCGGCGGTCTTGAGGATGCGGCCAGCTAGGTGGCGTCGACCTCGACCGCTTCGTCGGCCAACTGCTTGCCGGCCCCGCTGTAGAGCTGGAGCACGATGTCGGCGCCGAGAGCCTTGACCTCCTTGGCTTCGTCGTCGTACTGGGCCATCACCGCGACCGTGCCGGCGAAGTTGGCCGCGTGCAGCCGCCGCAAGGCAACCACGTTCGAGCCGTGGAAGGGCATCGCCAGCACCACCAGCTCGACGTTCGCGGTGCTGGTGGTCCGCTCCCAGAAGGCCGCGTCGGTGGCGTCGGCCTCCTGGACGTCCAGGCCTTCCTTGGTCAGGCGCTCCACTCGGGACAGGTCAATCTCCACGCCCACGACCGACATCGCGTACTCCTGCTCCAGCTGCTCGTATGCCGACCGCCCGATCCGCCCCATCCCGAACACCACGGCGGTGGCTCGGCTGAGGTCGATGGGCCGATCCTCAGGGTGCAGCCGGTCGGCGTCCTGAGCGGGCAGCCACCGCGTCAAGATGGGCACCAACGCGGTCTCCGAACGGTTGACCACCGCCGAGATGACGAAGCTGATCGCCACGGCGACGGACAGCACGACGAGCCATTCTTCGTCCAACAGCCCGGCCTCGACCCCGACGGCCGTCACGATCAGCGCGAACTCCGAATAGTTGCCCAGCGCCAGACTGGCCAGGATGGAGGATCGGTGGCCCAGTCGGCGCCACCACAGCAGCAGGAAGAACAGCCCGGTCTTCAGGGGGAGTAGCAACACGAGGGCGCTGGCCAGGGTCACCGTCGACAGCGTCGGCATCGTGCCCATGCCGATCGAGATGAAAAAACCGACCAGGAGTAGTTCTTTCAGGGTGAACAGGCTCTTGGACAGCTCACCGGCCGCCGGGTGGCTGGCCAACAACGCACCGAGCACGAGCGCGCCGAGGTCCCCCTTGATCCCGACCAGCTCGAACGCCGCATACCCCGGCACGAGCGCCATCACGATGCCGAACAGCGCCTGCATCTCACCGTGCGGGACCATGTCCCAGATCCGGCGGATGGCCCACGCGCCCGGGACCAGCAGGATCAGGGACAGCGCCCACGGGCTGGGCGGTTCTCCTTTGGCGCTGGTCAAGAAGAGCACGGCGGCGATGTCCTGGATGATCAGCACCCCGATCGCGACCCGGCCGTAGTGTGACTGTGACTCGCTGCGGTCCGAGAGCACCTTGACGACGAATACGGTGCTGGAGAAGGACAGGGCGAAGGCCACCAGGATGATCACGGTCCAGTCGGCCTGCCCGGCGAGCCCGAAGCCGACCGCGCTGAGGGTCCACAGGAAGCCGGCGGCGATGACGACGTTGAGCACCATATGCACCGTCGCGGTGACCCAGACCTCGGCCCGCAGCAGAGTGCGGACGTCGAGCTTGAGCCCGATGCCGAACAGCAACAGGGTGACGCCGAGGTCGGCGATGGTCTGCAACGCGGGGAACTCCTGGACCCCGATGGCGTTGAGCGCGAAGCCCGCCGCCAGGAAGCCGACGAGCGGAGGCAGCCGGATCACCACCGCGAGCAGGGCCGCCGCAAAGGTCACGGCGAGGTAGATCGATACCGTTGCCACGGCTTCCCTCCCACGATCGTCGAGTGTGCGGTGGGCTCAGTGTGTCCTATGGGCCGGGCAAGCGTGGACGGACTCAGTGGTGGGCGAGTTCTCCTGAGGCCAGCGAGCCGCGACCTGCCTGGGCCTGCACGAGCTCGGCGAACCGGTCGGCTAACGGTGCCCATCCGCGAGCTACCTCCGCTTCGCGGGCGGCGAACTCATCGGCGGCGGTATGCAGTGCCTCCAGCGGCCAGTCCGCGTCGGTGGGTCGGTGCACCGCCCAACTGCGGAAGATCTCCGGCGTCGCCTCCGGGTGGAACTGGACGCCCCAGGCCTGGGGGCCGAAGCGGGCAGCCTGCACCGACCCGTCGGGCGCGGTGGCCAAGATCGTGCAGTGCTCCGGCAGCCCGCTCACCACGTCGTTGTTCCACTGCAAGCCCAACGAGCCGGGCTCGGCGCTGGACAGCAGCGGGTCGGCCGTGCCGTTGGCGTTGGGATTGAAGGCAGTGAGCCCGCGGGCCTTGCCGTGGGGGTTGGGGGCGCTGGATCCACCGACCGCGGTGGCCATCAGCTGGTGCCCGAGGCACACCCCGAGCTGTGGTTTGCCGGTGCGCAGGGTGTCGGCGATCAACTCCTTCACCGGTCGCAACCACGGGCATGCGGTTTCGTCGTTGGCCCCCATGCCGCCCCCGAGCACCATCAGCGCGTCGTGCTCGGCCAACGAGGTGGGGATGTCGTCACCTCGTTCGCCCAGTCGCACGTCCAGTTCGATCCCGCGTTCGCTCAGCCAGTCACCGAGCAGCCCGGGAGGACAGGTGTGGGTGTGTTGAATGACAAGAAGTCGCGCAGCCATGCACCCAAATCTACTCTGCTTCGGTCACCGACTGGGCGGCGAAGAGGCTGCCGTCGTCGGAGTCAGAATCCGTGGCGGTGGGGTCTTCGGCGGTGGCGGTCACCGTGTGCGGCTGCAGCTCACCGCTGGCGACCTGCTCGGCCCAGTGACACGCCACCCGGTGGTTTGAGCTGGCACCCTCGACCTGCACCACCCGCAACTGCGGGCGGTCCTCGTCGCACTTCGTCTCCTGCCGCCACGGACAGCGCGTGTGAAAGCGGCATCCGGACGGCGGGTTGGAGGGGCTGGGCAGGTCGCCGGGCAGCAGCAGCTGCTCGCGGGAGTCCTCGACCACCGGGTCAGGCACGGGCACGGCCGACATCAGGGCCCTGGTGTACGGGTGAAGGGGGGTGTCGTACAGCTCGTCGGCATCGCTTTCCTCGACCAGCGCCCCGAGATACATCACGCCGATGCGATCGCTGATGTGCCGCACCACGGCCAGGTCGTGCGCGATCACGAGATAGGTCAAGCCGAACTCGGTCTGCAGGTCCTGCAGCAAGTTGATGACCTGAGCCTGGACGGAGACGTCGAGCGCACTGACCGGCTCGTCGGCCACGATCAGCTGGGGGTCCACCGCGAGGGCACGGGCGATCCCGATGCGTTGTCGCTGCCCACCGGAGAACTCGTGTGGATATTTCGAGAGGGCATTGCGGGGCAGACCGACCGCCTTGAGCAGGTCCACCAAACGCTCCCGAGCGTCCTGCGTCTTGGTCAGGCCGTGCGCCTTCATCCCTTCCAGCAGCAGCTGCTCCACGGTCTGCCTGGGGTCCAGCGACCCGAGCGGGTCCTGAAAGACCATCTGCATATGGCGACGCTGTTTGCGCAGGTCCTCGCCGGAAAGGCTCGCGAGGTCAACGCCGTCGAAGTAGACCTCACCGTCGGTGATGTCCTCCAGCTGGAGCAAGCCGCGACCGAAGGTGGACTTCCCGCAACCGGATTCGCCCACGAGACCGTACGTTTCGCCGCGCTCGATCTGCATGTCGATGCCGTCCACGGCATAGACGTAACCGATGGTTCGGTCGAAGATGACCCCCGCTTTGATCGGGAAATGCACCTTCAGACCCCGCACGTCGACGAGCAGATCGGATTCACTCACGATGCGTCCTTCGACAGTGCGGTCGATCCGTTGCCGGAGTCAGGCTCGGTGCTCAGGGGGTTGTGGCAGCGCAACAGCCGATCGTCGCTGACGTGGTCGTCCTCCACCAAGTCGGGCGAGGACTCCCAGCAGGCCTCGACTTCGCTGGAGCAGCGCGGGGCGAAGGCACAGCCGCCGTCCCAGGGGATGTTGTCCGCCACCGAGCCGGGCACGGGCGTCAACCGAGCTCCCCGGCGTTGGTTCAACCGGGGGATCGAGGCCAGCAAACCGCCGGTGTAGGGGTGCCGGGGGGTCTTGAAGAGGTCGTGGCGCAGTCCGCGCTCGACGATGCGACCGCCATACAAGACGTTCACCTCATCGCACAGGCCAGCGACGACGCCAAGGTCGTGCGTGATCATGACCAGGGCGGTGTTCGACTCCTCGACCAGCTCTTTGAGCAAGGCCAGGATCTGCGCCTGAATGGTCACGTCCAGCGCGGTCGTGGGCTCGTCGGCGATCAGGAGCCGAGGCTCACAGGCCAAAGCCATGGCGATCAGGGCACGCTGCCGCATCCCGCCGGACAGCTGGTGCGGATACTCGTTCAGGCGCCGCGTGGGATCGGGTATGCCGACCTTGCCGAGCAGCTCCTCGGATCGGGAGTTTGCGGCGTCCTTCTTCATCCCCTTGTGCCGTTGCAGCACCTCGGCGACCTGCACTCCGAGCGAGACCACCGGGTTCAGTGAGCTGAGCGGGTCCTGGAAGATCATCGCCACGTCGGCGCCGCGCTTGTCGCGCATGTCGGCGTCCGAGATGTCCAGCAGCTCGGTTCCCTCGAAGCGGACGCTGCCGGTGACCGTGTTGCCGCGGTCGGGCAGCAGCCGCATGATCGCCAGGGACGTCACGGACTTGCCGCAGCCGGACTCCCCGACCAGCCCGACCGTCTGTCCGGGCGCGACCGAGAAGCTGACCCCGTCGACGGCGGTGAACGCCTTGTCGCCCTTGCCGAAGGTGACCCGCAGGTCCTCGACCTCCAACAGTGCCTCGGCGTCGGTGTCACGCGGTCCGCCGCGACCGGGTTTCATGACCGTTGCTGCATCACTCATGGTGCGAGCCACCTCACCGTCGGGACTTGGGATCGAGAGCCTCACGCATGGACTCACCCATGAGTGTGAAGCCGAGCGCGACGATGATGATGCAGATCGCCGGGTAGAACGCGAGGTGCGGGAAAGTGTTGAAGTAGGTCTGAGACTTGCCCAGCATGGATCCCCACTCCGGGATGCTGTCGTCCGGATTGCCCAGCCCGAGGAAGGACAACGCGGCGGCGTCGATGATCGCGGTAGCCAGCACCAGGGTCGACTGCACGATGACCGGGCTGAGCGAGTTGGGCAGCATGTGCCGGAAGATGATGGGTGCCGGTTTCACCCCGAGCGCCCGGGCTGCGAGCACGTGATCACTGTGGCGCTGGGCCAGCATCGAGCCGCGCAGGAGCCTGGCGAAGATGGGGATCTGGATGATGGCGATCGCGATGATGACCGTCCATTGCGACGGGTTGGCAAACAGGGCCGCAATTGAGAAGGCCATGAGCAACGACGGGATCGAGAGCATCACGTCGACGATGCGCATCACGGCCGCATCCATCTTGCCGCCCAACCCACCGGCCAACGTGCCCAGAATCAGGCCCCCGGTCAGGCCGCCGAGGGTGGCCATGACCCCGACGATCAAGGTCTGCCGAGAGCCGACGATGAGACGAGACAGCAAGTCTCGACCGCGATCGTCGGCGCCGAGCGGGAAGCCGTCTTGGGGGGGCGGCACCGGGTTGGTTTGTTTGCTGACCTCATCGATCAACAGTCGGGCGGTGGGGTCCTTGGGGGCGATCCACGGCGCGATGATCGCCAGGATCACGAACAGTACGATGATGGCGGCGCCGACCAAGAAGACCGGGTTGACGCGCAGTCGCAGCCAGGCGCTCTTCCACAGGCTGACGCCGTCGTCGGCCGAGACCGAGCCGGACTCGGCCAGCGAGTCGATCTTCTCCTTCTTCTTGTCCCCGTAGGACTGTTTCGGGTGATCGGTCATGATGCTCCCTCACCGAGTCCGGACACGGGGGTCGATCAGCGCATAGGCGATGTCGACCAGCAGATTGACGACGATATAGATCAGTGCGGCCATCATGATGAGCACTTGCAGCACGGCGTAGTCCTTCTTGGTGAAGCCGATCGCGAGGGCTTGGCCGATGCCTTGGAAGGCGAAGACGGTCTCGGTCAACACCGCGCCCGCAAGCAGCGCCCCGATCTGCAGGCCGATGATGGTGACGACGGGGATGAGCGCGTTGCGCATGATGTGCCGGGTGCGGATGACCGAGGCATCCAGCCCTTTGGCCCGCGCCGTGCGGACGTAGTCCTCATCGAGCACCTCCAAGACCGAGGCCCGGGTGATCCGGAAGATGACCGCGAACGGGATGGAGGCTAGCGCGATGGAAGGCAGGATCAGGTGCTTGAAGGCGTCCCAGGCCGCGTCCCATTCGCGGGTCATGACGCCGTCGAGCACGAAGAACCCTGTGATGCGGGTGGCATCCAGACCCACCGACTGCCGCCCGGAGGGGGGCAACAGCCCCCAGCGGACGGCGAAGAAGTATTTGAGCACGAAGGCCAAGAAGAAGACGGGCACGGCCACACCCACCAGGGACCCGATGATGGACCCGGTGTCGAAGAGGCTGCCTCGGCGTTTGGCCGCCATGTAGCCGAGCGGGATGGCCAGCGCCGTGGCCAGAACCATCGCGATCACGCTGAGCTCGATTGTCGCGGGGAGCCGGTCGAGGAACACGTCCAAGGCTGGGGTGCCGGGCCGTACTCCGTTGGACACCCCGAAGTCGCCCTGCAGGGCCCGCTTGAGAAACGACCAGTACTGCACGTAGATGGGTTGATCGATCCCCAGCTGCGCCTCGAGCTGAGCCCGGGACTCGGGGGTGCCGCGCTCACCGAGCAGGGCGCTGACCGGACCGCCGGGCAGGGAACGCAGCCAACCAAAGAGCAGCAGGCTCAGCGCAAACAGCGATAGCACCGTTTGCAGCAGCCGGCGAACGATAAACCTCAGCACCGCGACTCCTTCGAAGAGGGTATTGAACTACCTCACGGGAGCGGGAGGGGCAGGACCTCACGGGTCTGCCCCTCCCGTCGTGAATCGTGCGGGACTGACTATTCGGTGATGACCACCGTGGAGAAGTCCTCCGCGGTCAGCGGACTGGGGACCAGACCCTCGACGTTCGGTCCGACCACCAAGGCTGGGGGCGAGTGTGAGATCGGGAACCCGGGCAACCACTCCATGATGTCGGCGTTCAACTGCTGGTATAGCTCGGTGCGCTTTTCCGCATCGGCCTCGGCGTCGGCCGCGCGCAGTCCATCCTGCAGATCCTGCGCCCAGGGGTACTCGCTCGTGCCGAACTCGTTGTCGTTGCCGGCGAAGAAAGAGCCAAGGAAGTTGTCGGCTCCGTTGTAGTCACCGGTCCAACCCAGGAAGTATGCGGGAGCCTCGCTCTGCTGGACACCGTCCAGATAACCACCGGCCCACGGCTTGGCGACCGGGTTGACCGTCACGCCAATGGCCTCCCAGTCCGCCTTGACGGCGTTGTAGATGCTCTGGGGGTCCGGCATGTAGGGACGCGAGACCTCCGTGGGGTACCACAGGTCCAGCGTCAGGTCGGAGGCTCCAGCGTCGGCGAGCAACTGCTCCGCCGCTTCCGGGTCGTATTCCACCGGCTGGAGACTCTCGTTGTAGCCGTCAATGGTCGGCGGCACGAACTGCGTGGCGACCGCTGCTCCATCGGGCAGCTGGCTGCTGACCAGCTGTTCGCGGTTGATCGCCTGGTAGAGCGCCATCCGCACGTCGTCATCCGCCAGCTGCTCGTCGGCGACCGGGTTGATCCCGAGATACAGGATGTTGAACGGGTCGCGGATCAACACTTGGTTGCCCGACTCTTCCAGCGAAGCCCAGTCCACCGGGTTCGGCAGGTCGTAGCCGTCAATGGTTCCGGCGTCCAGCTCCTGCCGACGAGACGTCTCGTCGGCGATGACCTTGAAGATCAGGGTCTCCACGCCGGCCTTCTCGCCCCAGAAGTCGTCGAACCGATTCAGCGTGATGGTGCCGTTCTGGGAGTCGTACTCCTCGAAGGTGAACGGACCGGTGCCCGTCGGGTGATCGGTGGCGTATTCGGGGAAGACGAACCCCGAGCCCTCCGTCTGCACGTCGTTGGCCTGGTACTCATCCATCGCGGTCGGGCTCTGCATGGCGTAGGACGACTGGCTGAGCACGATCGGGAACTTGCCCGTCGATCGGGTCACCGTGACCGTGGCGGTCAAGTCCTCGGTGGCCTCACACGACTCGTAGAGGCTCTCGTCGCCGTCCTTGAAGCCGCCGAAGTCACTGGCCCAGTAGGCGGTGACCGCGTCGTTCCGGCCGGTTTCGTTCTGGTCGTACCAGCGCTCGAAGTTGGCGCAGACGGCCTCGGCGTTGAACGGGGTGCCGTCGTGGAAGGTCACGCCGTCCTGCAACTCGAAGGTCCAGGTCAGGCCGTCTTCGCTGCCCTCCCAGGACGTGGCCAGCTCGGGGACCGGCTCGGAGCCGCCCTCCTCGATGCCGATCAGGTTCTGGAAGATCTGTCGGGTGATCCGGAAGGTCTCACCGTCGCTGGCGTAGAACGGGTCGAAGGTGGTGGGAGCGCCCGCCGCCCCGAACACGAACTGCGCGTCACTGTTGCCCTCTGCAGCACTGCCGCCGGCAGCATCCGAACTGCCTTCGCGATCGGACTCGGCGCAGGCCGAGAGCACCAGAGCCAGGCAGGCTGAGCCGGCGATTGCGGCCACCTTGCGGTTGATCATCGTGCCTCCTAGTAAGAACTTCACGGTTTTCATTCCGCTGCAATGCCGACGAGTCGACCTACATCGATCTGGGCAACATACCTACCTGAAGGCGGTCTGTGAACAGGAAACAGGGCATCTAGGGGCAAACCTTGATCAATCTGCAACCCGGGGCCGCGGTGTGCTGAGGTGGGGCGGTGACCACGACCCCGACCCGGCAGCGCCGGGTGGCCGCCGCTGCGGTGGTGGATGACCTGCGTATGCCACGTCGACTGTTGGCGGCCCGGCGCACCGCACCCGCGCACCTGGCAGGTTTGTGGGAGCTGCCCGGTGGGAAGGTCGAGCCCGGCGAAGCACCGGCGGGGGCCGTGCACCGCGAGCTGAGCGAGGAGCTGGGGATCGCGATCCTGCTGGGGGAGCGCGCTGATGGTCCGCTCGACGGGCTGTGGCCGTTGGCGCCGGGGTGGCTGATGCACCTGTGGTGGGCCGAGATCAGCGAGGGCGACCCGCACCCCTTGCAGGACCACGACGCTCTGAGGTGGGTCAGTCGAGAACAGGTGCCCACACTGACCTGGCTGCCCAGCAACGCCGCCATCACGGCATACCTCGCGGCTTCGATGCACGGGAGTTGACGTTCGGCTGAGACAATCGGGACTATGCCCTCTTTTGTGACTCACGACAGCGCTGCCCCCGAGGCAACGCTGCGCACCCGCTCGGACCTTCGCAACGTGGCCATCGTGGCACACGTCGACCACGGTAAGACCACCCTCGTGGACGGCATGCTCTATCAGTCCGGAGCCTTCGACGACCGCCGCGGCGAAGACGTGGAGCGGGTCATGGACGTGGGGGACCTGGAGCGCGAGAAGGGCATCACGATCTTGGCCAAGAACACGGCCATCAACTACAGCGGCCCCTCCGCCGCGGCCGCCGGAGCCTCCGACGGGGTGACCATCAACATCATCGACACCCCCGGGCACGCCGACTTCGGCGGTGAGGTCGAGCGTGGCCTGTCCATGGTCGACGCCGTCGTCCTGCTCGTGGACGCCTCCGAAGGCCCGCTGCCGCAGACCCGGTTCGTGCTGCGCAAGGCGTTGGCCGCGCACCTTCCGGTGATCTTGTGCATCAACAAGGTCGACCGCCCCGACAGTCGGATCGACGCCGTCGTCGACGACGTCTACGCGCTGTTCATGGACCTACTGGAGGACGGGACCGACGAGGCCGCCACCGAGGCGGCGCTGAACTTCCCGATCGTCTACACCTCCGCCAAGGCGGGTCGGGCCTCCCTGACCGCCCCCGGGCAGGGTGAGATGCCGGACAGCCCCGACCTCGAGCCGCTGTTCGCCACCATCCTCGAGCACGTCCCCGCCCCGACATACGTCGAAGGGGCGCCGCTGCAGGCCCACGTCACCAACCTCGACTCCTCACCCTTCCTGGGTCGGATCGCGCTGTGCCGGGTGCGCGCAGGGGAGATCCGCAAGGGACAGCAGGCCGCCTGGTGCCGCCGCGACGGCTCGATCGAGAAGGTCAAGATCACCGAGCTGTTGCTGACCGAGGCCCTCGACCGCGTGCCCGCCGAGAAGGCCGGCCCCGGTGACATCATCGCCATCTCCGGGATCCCCGAGATCACCATCGGCGAGACGCTGGCCGACCCCGAGGACCCCACCCCGTTGCCGTTGATCACGGTCGACGAGCCGGCCATCTCGATGACCATCGGCACCAACTCCTCTCCGTTGGCCGGGCGGGTCAAGGGTGGCAAGGTCACCGCCCGACTGGTCAAGGACCGCTTGGACAAGGAGCTCGTCGGCAACGTCTCGCTGCGCGTGCTGAACACCGAGCGACCCGACACCTGGGAGGTGCAGGGTCGTGGGGAGCTGGCGCTGGCCATCCTGGTGGAGCAGATGCGCCGCGAGGGGTACGAACTGACGGTGGGCAAGCCGCAGGTGGTCACCCGCGAGATCGACGGCAAGGTCCACGAGCCCGTCGAACGGATGACCATCGACACCCCCGAGGAGCACCTCGGCACCATCACCCAGCTGATGGCCGTGCGCAAGGGGCGGATGGAGCAGATGACCAACCACGGCACCGGGTGGATCCGGATGGAGTTCGTCGTGCCGGCTCGCGGGTTGATCGGCTTCCGCACCGAGTTCATGACCGAGACCCGCGGCACGGGCATCGCCAACCACGTCTTCGACGGCTACGCACCGTGGTTCGGCGACATCCGCACCCGCCAGTCCGGATCCCTGGTCAGCGACCGCACCGGCGTCGCCACGACATACGCCATGTTCAACCTGCAGGAACGCGGCCAGATGTTCCTCGCTCCCACGACCGAAGTCTACGAAGGCATGATCGTCGGCGAGAACTCACGCGCCGACGACATGGACGTCAACATCACCCGCGAACGCAAGCTCACCAACGTCCGCTCGGCCACCTCTGAGGTGCTGGAACGGTTGATCCCGCCGCGCCTGATGAGCTTGGAGCAGTCGTTGGAGTTCTGCCGCGAGGACGAGTGCGTCGAGGTCACGCCCGAGGCCGTGCGGATCCGCAAGGTTGTGCTCGACCAGACGCTGCGGGGCAGGGCTGCTGCGCGCGCCAAGCGCTGACGGCGCCCGGGGTATGCCGCGCGCGCTCGGCGATGCACCGATCACCGTGGTCGCGGTGCACGCGCATCCGGACGACGAGACCCTGGCCACCGGACTTGCGCTGGCCCAGCACGCGCTGGCCGGGAGTCGCGTGCACGTGATCACCGCGACCCTGGGTGAAGAGGGTGAGGTCATCCCGGCGGAGCTGGCCCATCTGGAGGGCAGCGCCGAGCTGGCCGGTCACCGGCACCACGAGGTGACCGCCGCGATGCGCGCCCTGGGCGTGCAGCACGAATACCTCGGTGAGTCCCGTGAGCCCGGGCAGGCGTCCGCGACCCCACGGTGGCGCGACAGTGGCATGGCGGGTTCCCGCGCCGCAGCACACCCACGCGCTTTCGTCGCAGCCGACCTCGACGACGCGGCGCAGGTCTTGGCCACCCGCCTGCGCGAGATCGCTCCCGACGTGCTGATCACCTATGACCCCGAGGGCGGATACGGTCATCCGGATCACATCAAGACCCATCAGGTCAGCGTGGCCGCACTGCAGCTGATCGACCCGGTGGCCCGGCCCCGGATGTACGTCGCCGCCACCCCGCTGTCGTGGGCCCAGCAGGACCGCGCCTGGCTGCACGCGAACGTGCCCCCGGATGCGGGGCTGAGCGTGCCGCAGACCGACGATCCGCACCCCCCGTCGGTGGTCCCGGACGATGCCGTCACCGATCGGTTGATCGACGACGAGGCACAGCGGCTGCGGGTGAGCGCGCTGCGACACCATCCGACCCAGGTCACGGTGTATTGCGAGAATGGGACCGACGGCTACTTCGCGTTGAGCAACAATGTCGCGGCTCGCTTGGTCGGCCGGGAGGGATATCAGGAATGGGAGCTCGATGACTGAGCACAGCGCGCCGCACGCCCCCGGCGTGGACACCGAGGTGGACGAGATGGACTATCGGCGCGCCATCGGCCGGCTGGCCTCGGGCGTGGTCGTGGCCACCACGTTGGCCGGTGCACACGATCACGCGATGACCGCGACCGCAGTCTCCAGCGTGTCCCTCGACCCCCTCCTGGTGTTGATCAGCGTCAGCAACGAAGCGCGATGGTACGACGCGGTGATGGACGCCCAGGTGTGGGGCCTGAGCATCCTGGGTGCCTCGTCCCGTCCGGCAGCCCAGTGGCTCGCCACGCCCGGTCGCCCGATGCACGGCCAGCTGGATCGGGTGCCGCATCATCGGGGGCGGTCCGGGGTGGCGCTGCTCGACGATGCGCTGGCCACGCTGGAATGCCGCACCTACGCCGCCCACCCGGCCGGGGACCACACCGTGATCATCGGACACGTGATCGGCGTGGCGACGCCGCCCCGCGCAGAGCCCGCGCTCGTACACTTCCGGGGAACGTTCGCCTCGTTGACCTGAGCAGACCAGCAGTCGGCATACGAAAGGACTCCTGTGCCTGAAGACCACAACGCCGCGCCTCGCGTGCCGCAAGAGCAGCCGCGGGGCGAATGGCGGGGGATCCTGCTGCGGTTGACTGTGGCGCTCATCGTGCTCGTCGGCAGCTACGTGGGTCTGGCCTACTACCTCGGCGAGCGGGTCCCCGCGGGCACGACCGTCGAGGGCGTCGATATCGGAACCCTGAGTCAGGACGATGCCCGCAGCGTCCTGACTCAGAAGCTGGCCGACATGGCCGACGCACCCGTGATCCTGGAGCTGGACGGCGAGCAAGCCCGCATCGAGCCGGCCGACTCCGGCTTGGCGTTCGACCTGGACCAGACCATCGCCGGCCTCGCCGGCGTCTCGTTCGACCCGCGAAACCTCTGGGCACACCTCACCGGGGACGGCCGCTCGGTGGAGCTGGCCACGCAGATCGACCAGGCCGCCTTGGAGCAGTCCCTGACCGCGGCCGCGCAGGACCTCGATCGCGACCCGGTGCAGGCCGCCGTCGTGCTCAGCCAGGGAGAGGTGAAGACCAGCCTGCCCGAAGACGGCGTGGCGATGGTGGTGCCGCAGACCGCGCAGAAGATCGCGGACATGTGGCCCCAAACCACGTCGCTGACCGTGGACAGCGAGCCGCAGCCCGCCGACCTGCGCGCCGACGCGGTGGAGGCGTTCGTCAGCGACTACGCCGAGCCGGCGCTGTCCGACCCGATCGTGATCCGGGTCGAAGGCGAAGACGCCAAGGCGACGATCACCCCCAACCAGCTCTCTCGGCTGCTCAGTGTCGATCAGGTCGAGGGTGAGCGCAGTCCCGGCCTGAGCTTGGTGCTGGACGACGAAGGCCTGTCCGACATCGTCCGTGGAGCCCTCGTCGGCGTGGAGCAGTCCGCGCAGAACGCCTCCGTGCGACTGGGTGATCAAGGACGCCCGGTCATCACCAAAGCCGTGGTGGGCAAGCAGGTCGACAAAGAGGCCGTGGTGGCCGGGGTGTCGAGGATCCTGAAGGTCGAGGAGAGCGTGTCGCAGGCCGGCACGCTGGGCGGACGCGACGACGCCGCCGCGACGAGTGGACCCGATGAGGCCGCTGCCACGACGGGCCCCGGCGAGCAGGCCACCGCGACACAAGCACCGGATGAGTCGGACGCAGTGCGGCTCACGGGCCGGACCGTCACCGCCACCACCAGCGAGATCGAGCCCGAGATCACCGATGAGCAAGCCGCGTCGTGGGACGTCGACTCGGTGATGGCCGAATTCCGCAGTGAGTTCCCGACCGGTCCGGAGAACGAGGCTCGCACCGAGAACATCCGGGTGGGACTGCGCTACGTCAACGGCTCGGTGATCATGCCGGGAGAGTCGTTCAGCTTGGCCGACACCCTGGCCCCGATCAGCCCGGACCGTGGCTATGTCGAGGCTGGGGTCATCGCGGACGGGAGACTGGTCAAAGGCATCGGTGGCGGACTGTCCCAGGTGTCCACCACCTTGCTGAACACCGCCTGGTTCGCCGGGGTGGAGCTGAACGCGTTCACCCCGCACTCCTACTACATCTCGCGTTATCCGGTCGGTCGTGAAGCGACGATCTCGGTGGGATCGATCGACAACGTCTGGTCGAACGACACCACCTCCCCGATCCTGATCCGAACCCTCATCGAGGGTGACGAGATCGTGATGAAGTTCTACGGTGACCGGCAGTACACCGTCGAAACGCGCACCGGGGAACGGCGCAAGATCACGGAGCCGGACACCAAGACCGACGACAGCGAGGACTGCCTCACCCAGGGCGCCGTCGAGGGCTTCACGATCACCGTGGACCGTGACTTGATCAAAGCGGGGGATGTCGTGCGCACCGACGAATACACCACCACCTACCAGCCGTCCCCCGGAGTGACCTGCGAGGGTTAGCCGCCGGATGAACCACTCCAGTCCCATTTCAGCCACCGCCTACAGAACGGCATACTGTCCCTATGACGTACGTGATTGCCCAACCCTGTGTCGACCTCAAGGACAAGGCATGCATCGAGGAGTGCCCGGTCGACTGCATCTACGAAGGTGAGCGCTCGCTCTACATTCACCCCGATGAGTGCGTCGACTGCGGCGCGTGCGAGCCGGTGTGCCCCGTGGAAGCCATCTACTACGAAGATGACACACCCGAAGAGTGGGCCGAGTACTACAAAGCCAATGTCGAGTTCTTCGACGATCTCGGGAGCCCCGGTGGCGCGGCGAAGTTGGGCCTGATCCCCAAGGATCACCCGATCATCGCGGCCCTGCCACCACAGGAGCACGACGAATAGAACCGACGCGGCGCCACCCCCGTGAGCGTTGCAGAGCCCGCCCGTCAGATCGCCCTGACCAGGGCGTGATCAGGAGGAATGTATGACCGACAACGCCACACTCCGCCATAAGGATCACGAGTTGGAGCTCGAGGTCGTGCCCGCGACCGAAGGCAACTCGGGGCTGGACATCAGCGCCCTGATGAAGACGACCGGGGACGTGACCCTGGACGTCGGCTTCGTGAACACCGCCTCGTGCAAGTCCGACATCACCTACATCGACGGTGACGCGGGGATCTTGCGTTACCGCGGATATCCCATCGAGCAGCTGGCCAAGAGCTCGAACTTCCTGGAGACCAGCTATCTGCTGATCTACGGCGAGCTGCCCAGCGCCGAGCAGCTCGGCGAGTTCGACAACAAGCTCCGCAAGCACACCCTGCTCGCCGAAGACATGAAGAGCTTCTTCGACGGCTTCCCCCGTGACGCGCACCCGATGCCGGTGCTGTCCTCGGCCGTCTCCGCCCTCGGGACGTTCTATCAGGACAGCCAGGATCCGTTCGACGCCGAGCAGGCCGAGATCTCCACCATCCGGCTGATGGCCAAGCTGCCGACGATCGCGGCCTACGCCTTCCGCAAGAGCCTGGGGCAGCCCTTCCTGTACCCGAACAACGACTACAACCTGGTCGAGAACTTCCTGTGGATGACCTTTGGTCAGCCCACCGAGCGCTACGAGATGGACCCGGACCTGGCCAAGGCGCTGGATCTGCTGTTCATCTTGCACGCCGACCACGAGCAGAACTGCTCGACCTCGACCGTGCGCCTGGTCGGTTCCTCCGAGGCCAACCTGTTCAACTCCATCTCGGCCGGCATCCATGCCCTGTCCGGTCCGTTGCACGGCGGCGCAAACTCTGCGGTGCTGGCCATGCTGGACGGGATCAAGGCCGACGGCGGCGACGTCTCCGAGTTCGTCCGTAAGGTCAAGGACAAAGAAGACGGCGTGAAGCTGATGGGCTTCGGGCACCGGGTCTACAAGAACTACGACCCCCGCGCGGCGATCATCAAAGACACAGCCCACGAGATCTTGTCCAAGCTCGGCACCAACCACACGTTGGACCTGGCCATGGAGCTGGAGCAGAAGGCGCTGGAAGACGACTACTTCGTGGAGCGCAAGCTCTATCCGAACGTCGACTTCTACACCGGGTTGATCTACGAGTCGATGGGCTTCCCGACCAACATGTTCACGGTGTTGTTCGCCATCGGGCGGCTGCCCGGATGGATCGCCCAGTGGCACGAGATGATCAACGACCCGGCCACCAAGATCGGCCGACCGCGTCAGGTCTACACCGGCCACGGCGAGCGCGACTACGTGGCGGTCGACGAACGCTGACCGCTGAGATGACGACGGCTGGTCACTGGGCCACGGTGACGACGACGGTGCTGCCCGTGCCCGTCGTGGCATCGTCCGTCCAGCTCATCGGGTCCTGCGCTCTGCTCCACGACTGACCCGCCACCTGCACCGAGGTCACCTGCCGGCCCTCGGCGTGAGCCACGCCCCAGCTGGCCAGCGCCCACCCCGTTGCCTGATCGCCCGCGGCCACGGTCACGGTGTCGGCCGAGGCGCGCGCGTCGAAGCCGAGCGCGGTGAGCTCCTCGGCCACTGCGGCGGCGTCGCCGGCACCGTCCGGCGCGTCGAGGTCGCAGCCGATGGCTGCGGGGGCTTGTCCGGTCAACGCCGAGGCCAGCACCCGTCCCTGCCACTCGTGGTCGGCATACGCCTCGGGGTAGGCGCTGCGTTGGACCGTTTGGGCCACCTCGGTGATCACCCCGTCCTGCCACCCCTCCACCTGGACCAACGCGTCGTAGAAGGCGTTGGTGGCGAACACCGGGTTGAGGATCTCCTCCTCGGTGCCCCACCCCTGGCTGGGCCGTTGCTGGAAGAGGCCGAGGGAGTCGGCGTCGCCGTAGTTGATGTTCTCCAGCTTCGACTCCTGGATCGCGGTGGCGATGGCTATCGAGGCCGCGCGCGGGACCAGGCCGCGCTGCACCGCGACCAGCGCGATGGTTGATGCGTTGGCGGACTGCTCCGGGCTCATCGTCTCGCTGCGCTCAGCCGCCGTGAACTCGCAGGTCGGGTCGCTGAGGTTGTCCGCCACGAAGCGCGCACCGAACACCCCGCCCACGCCGGCCGCACAGAGCAAGGCTGCCGTGGTGAGGAAGCGGGCGACTGAGGGCATGGCGCGAAGTCTAAGTTGCCCGGCTTCACGGTCCTCACAGGATTGTGCGGGTGGGGCAGGTTAGGTTTCGTGGGTGAGCAGAGGAAAGAGCTATCAGCGAGGGCCGATCACGCTGCGTGATAAGCGGGTCCCGATCAGCACCACCGACCAGCATCTGCTGGATTCATCCGGCCCGGTGGAGTGGGTGCACACCGACCCGTGGCGGGTGATGCGCATCCAGGCGGAGTTCGTCGAGGGCTTTGGCGCGCTCGCGGAGCTGGGTCCGGCGGTGAGTGTCTTCGGCTCCGCGCGGACCGGACCCGGACATCCGGCGTATGCGCTGGGTGAGGAAGTGGGCCGGCTGCTGGTGCAGGCGGGGTATGCCGTCATCACCGGTGGGGGACCGGGCACGATGGAGGCGGCCAACAAGGGCGCTGCCGAGGCCGACGGCACCTCGGTCGGCCTGGGGATCGAGCTGCCGTTCGAGACCGGCCTGAACGATCACGTCAATCTCGGCATCAACTTCCGCTACTTCTTCGCCCGGAAGACGATGTTCGTGAAATACGCCCAGGGGTTCATCGTGTTGCCCGGTGGTTTCGGCACCCTCGACGAGCTCTTCGAAGCGGTCACGCTGGTCCAGACCGGCAAGGTCACCCACTTCCCGATCGTCCTTCTCGGGGTCGCGTTCTGGACCCCGCTGCTGGACTGGGTCCGCGACACCCTGCTCGAGCAGGGCACCGTCTCGGCGCGCGACCTGCCGTTGATGCAGGTGACCGACGACCCGGTACAGGCCGTCGCAGCCATCGTCGCGGCCGCTGCGGACCGCGAATAGCCGTGCGTCCAGTCCTGCTGCGTACCATCGACTCGTGATCCTCCTCATCCTCATCCTGATCGTCGTGGCGGTCGGGGTGGTGCTGGCGGTGATCGTGTCCCGGTCGAGCCTGCCCGGCGTAGAGGAACCCGTGAGCACCCAGTCGTTCGCGGGGGTGCCCACCGGCCCGGTGCACGCCGACGACATCGACCGGATCCGCTTGGACTGTGCCTTTCGGGGCTACCGGATGGACCAAGTAGATGCGGTCCTGGGCCGGCTGAGCCAGGAGATCGCGGTGCGCGACCAAGAAATCGACCGTTTGCGAGCCCAGGAGCGACATGGGGACCTTTGACCTGGTGCGGTGTGTGCCGGCCGGCATCCACGAGACCTTCGACGTCTTCTCCGCGTTTCGCAACCACGGCGACTTCATCCCGTTGACCACCATCACCGCCGACGAGGGTCCGATCGGGGTCAACTGGACCTTCACGGCGCGCAGCGGCATCGGGCCGGTGGCGCTGGTCGACCGGATGGAAGTCTCGGTCTGGGATCCGCCGCACGAGTTCCGGATCGACAAGCTCGGTCCCATGCTCGACGGCTGGGCGCACGTGCACTTCGCCCGTGAAGGCAGCGACACCCGCGTGGTGTGGCGCGAACACATCATGGTGCGCCCCCACATGGTGGGCCGAGCGCTCGGCCGGGTGATCGACCCGGGAAACCGGCTGATGTTCGGTCGCGCCTTGGACAAGATGGCCCGCCGAGCGGCTGATCAGCCCTGATGGCCGCAGTGACACCGGAGTCCGCGGGCTCAGATGTCGTGCTCGGTGCTGACGCTCGGCCCCGCTGCCCCTGGGTAGGTGCCGGTGAGCGGGCACCGACGGACTATCGGTCGTATCACGATGACGAGTGGGGAGTCGCCGTCCACGGTGAGCACGCGCTGCTGGAGCGACTCTGCCTGGAAGCGTTCCAGTCCGGCCTGTCGTGGCTCACCATCTTGCGCAAGCGCGACGATTTTCGCCGGGCCTTTGCTCGGTTCGACCCGGACGTCGTGGCGGCATACACCGCGCTCGACGTCGAGGCGTTGATGCAGGACGCCTCGATCGTGCGTAACCGCCGCAAGATCGAGGCCACCATCGCCAACGCCCGGGCCACCGTGGCGCTACGGTCCGGGGGAGGGCTGGATGCGTTGTTCTGGAGCGCTCGACCCCGGGGGCACACCCGCCCGGAGACGATGGCGCAGGTGCCCTCCCGCACCGAGGAATCGGCGGCGTTGGCGGCCTCGCTGAAGTCGGCCGGGTTTGCCCATCTCGGTCCGACGACGGTGTATGCCGCGATGCAGGCCTGCGGGGTGGTCGATGATCACGTCGTCGGATGCTTCCGCGCTCGTCCAGACCCTCCCGCGTGAGCAGCGCGATCGCGAGCGGCATACCCACCCGCGGACGAGCCGTGCCGTGGCGCTTCGTCGCAGCCGTACTGGCGACCTACACGGTGCTGCGGTTGTTTTCCACCGTGGTGCTGCTGTGGATCACCTACGCCGAGCAGGACCCGGCGATCTTCAGCGGCGAGAACCCACGCTATTTCGATGTGGCCGCCTTGTGGGACGGACAGTGGTACGAGCGGATAGCGAACGGGGGATATCCCGACGAGGTGCCGATCGGCGCCGACGGGCAGGCCCGGCAGAACGAGTGGGCGTTCTATCCGCTCTTTCCCTACCTCTCTCGCGCCGTGATGCTGCTCACCGGGTGGCCGTTCGCCGTGGCCGGCACCGTGCTGGCCACCGCGTTGGGGTATGCCGCCGCGCTGGTCATCGCCGGGATGCTGCGCGAGAAGGTCGGGTCCGGTGCCGCGCTGGGTGCGGTGGCCCTGCTGGCCGGCTTCCCCGCTGCACCGGTCCTGCAGGTGGCCTACACCGAGTCGCTCGCGCTTCTCTTGCTCGGCGGGTTCCTGTGGCTGCTCATCCGGCGGCGATGGTGGGCCGCTGCGGCGGTGGCCCTCCTGACCGGCTTGGCTCGTCCGATCGCGCTGCCCCTGGGCTTGGTGGCATTGGTGGCCGTGATTCACCGCTGGCGGCACAGGGCTGAGCGACCGATCGAGCGCCAGGAGGTCCTGGCCATGCTGGGGGCGCTGGTCAGCTGCGGCCTCTCGGGGTTGCTGTGGCCTGCCATCGCGTGGTGGGGCGCGGGGCGATCGGATGCGTATCCGGTGACCATGTCAGCGTGGCGCGGCGGGGACCCCGTCACCCCGTTCACGCCTTCCGTCGAGGTGGTGCAGTTTCTCTTCGGCGACGTGGGGGGGCCGGTGTTGCTGGCCGGCGCGGTGCTGTTGCTGCTGCTGGCCGTGCTCGGCCCGTGGGCAGCGGGGCTCGGCCCCGAACTGCGGACCTGGTCTCTGGGGTATCCGCTCTATCTCTTCGCCGCCTTGGACCCGTGGACCAGCATCTATCGTTATCTGCTGCTGCTGTTTCCGGTCTTCGTCGTGTTCATCGGGGCGGGGTGGTCCGCGGACCCGGGCGCTCGCCGCCCGCAGTGGTTGATGGTGGTGCGCACCCTGACCGTGCTGGCCCTGTTCTTGGGGTGGCAGGTCTGGTGGACGTGGGAGCTGTTCATGTTCGTGCCACCCCGGGACAACCCGCCGTGACGGCGCGCCCGCACCGAGCCGACGGGTCTGGTCGGGCCCCGTGGGCCTACCTCCCGGTGAACTCGGGTGTGGTCTTGGCCAGGAACGACGCGACGGCGCCGGCATGATCCTGGCTGCTGCCCGTGCGGTCCATCAGGTCCGCCTCGTGCTCCAGGGAGTCCGCAAGATCCGCGCTCGCCGAGAAGGCCACCGCCCGGCGGATGGCTCCCAGCGCCAGGGTGGGACCGGCGGCCAGTGCGTGCGCGACCGTGCCGACGTGCTCGTCGAGGTCGCTCGCCGGCACCACCGCGGTGGCCAACCCCAACCGCAGAGCCTCGGCGGCGCCGATACGCCCGCCGAGCATCATCACCTCTTTGGCCTTGGCCATGCCGACCAGTCGTGGCAGGAACCACGAGGCACCCGAGTCACAGGACAGCCCGATTCCGGCGAAGGCCAGGGTGAAGCCGGCCGTGTCGGCCAGATAACGCAGGTCGGCGGCAAACGCCAGCGATGCTCCGGCCCCGGCAGCCACCCCGTTCAACGCCGCGATCACCGGCTTGTCCATCTCGGCGATCGCGCGCACGATCGGGTTGTAGTGCTCCCGGACCGTGCGCCATACCCGCTCGGGGTGCTCGTGCAGCAGCGTGACGTGCTCCTTGAGGTCTTGCCCGACGCTGAACGCCGCTCCGCTGCCGGTGAGCACGACGCACCGCACCTGCGGGTCGGCGGCGACCTCGCGTACGGCGGCGAGAAGCTCTTCTTTGGTGGCCACATCGAGCGCGTTCATCGCGGCCGGACGCTCCATCCGGATGGTGGCTACGCCGGCGCTGCGATGCACGCTGACCGATGGGGGTGGGGGCTCGGCGGACATGTCCCTGCTCTCTGCTCGGGTGTGCGGGCGGGCACCACGTCAGTCTGCCTGGGAATTAGGAGGACCCGGCAACGTGGATGGATAATAAGTATGAAATCGTGCCCTCCGTGCCCATGCGGCGGGCCTTGTGGTTCGCTGCGTCAGACGGAAGGTTCACTATGGCTGCAATGAAGCCCCGCACCGGGGACGGCCCCCTCGAAGTGACCAAGGAAGGCCGTGGCATCGTGCTGCGCATGCCATTGGAAGGGGGCGGCCGGTTGGTCGTCGAGATGAACGCCGAGGAGGCAGGCTCACTGGGAGACGCGATCTCCGAGTGCTTGGGCTAGTCCTCGACGGAAATCAGCAAAACCCCGCGGCCGAACCGGACGCGGGGTTTTTGCGTGCCCGCTCCGGCGGTGGTCGGCCACCGGCACGGTCGATCAGCGACGCACTGCGGTGAGCAGGCCGTCTGCGACCGGGAGCAGGGCACAATGCAGCCGGTCGTCGTCACGCATGCTCTTGCCCAGGTCGCGGATGGCCGTCGTCATCTCGTCGCGCGCGGCCGGGTCGGCCACCTTGTCGTTGCCCAGGGCGTTGGCCACGGCCAGCGCCCCTCCGGGACGCAGCAGACGCAGCGCCTGCTCGACGTATGCTGCGTCGCCCTGATGATCCGAGGACACGAACACCATGTCGTAGGCTCCGTCGGTCATCCGGGGGAGCACCGCCAGGGCCTCACCGCTGATCACGCGCGTGCGCTGTGGCGCGATCCCCGCCGAGGCGAAGGCTGTGCGCGCGGCGCGCTGTCGCTCAGGCTCGGCGTCGATGGACGTCAAGATCCCGTCCTGGCGCATGCCTTCCAGCAACCACAGGCCAGAAACCCCTGCACCGGTGCCGATCTCGATCACGTGGTCCGCGTTCAACGCTGCGGCCATGAGGCGCAGGCAGGCGCCGACCGAGGGAGCCAGGACGTCGACGCCGATCTCGGCGGCGCGCGCTGCGGCCGCAGTGATCGGTTCTGAGGTGGGGGTGAACTTCTCGGCGTAAGTCCACGATGTCATCCGCTGCGCAGCCATACGGGTCAGCCTAATCTCTTCAGCGAATGCTCAGGATGCGGTGGAACCCTGGAGAGTCCGACGCGGCCATCAGGGTCGCAGATCAGAGAGGGCGACATGGACGACGCGCAGGTGTGGGAGCAGCCGACCTGGGATGAGGTCGTGCGCCAACACTCGGCTCGTGTCTATCGGTTGGCCTACCGGCTGACCGGCAACCAGCACGACGCCGAGGACCTCACCCACGACGTGTTCATCCGCGTCTTTCGCTCGCTCGACAGTTTCCGTCCGGGCACCTTCGAGGGGTGGCTCCACCGGATCACCACCAACCTCTTCCTGGACCGCGCCCGTCGCAAGCAACGGATCCGCTTCGACGCGCTCACCGATGAGTTCGCCGCCCGCTTGCCCTCCCGACTCAGCGGGCCGGAGGAGACCTTCGACATCACCCACTTGGATGGCGACATCCAACAGGCGTTGGACGCGTTGAGCCCGACCTTCCGCGCCGCCGTCGTGCTGTGCGACATCGAAGGGTATTCCTACGAGGAGGTCGCACAGACCCTCGGGATCAAGTTGGGCACGGTGCGCTCCCGCATCCACCGCGGACGAGCGCAGTTGCGCCAGTCCTTGGCGCATCGAGCGCCGAAACGCTCCACGGCCGCATCAGCGACCGGTCGGGGCGCGGGCACCGTGGCGGTGCCGACGTTCGGCTGACCGTTCCTCAGACGGATCAGGCACAATCACTGCATGTCGTTGCCCATGCATCGTCAGCAGCGACCTGCTGATCCCCCTCCTCGACGCATGCGCCGGGCCGACCCGGCGATCGTCGCCTTGGCTCTGGTGGCCGGCGTGCTCGGGGGCGCCATCGGAGCGTTCGTGATGGACACCCTGGATCCCGATCAGCAGCGACCTTCGGTGGTCTCGACGCTCCCGCTGACTCCCGCCGCCGATGGTGGCACGTCCGCAGGCTCGGTCACGCAGATCGCGCAGGGAGCGCTGCCGAGCGTGGTGCTGATCACCGTGGGCGGCTCGACCCAGGGCGGCGTCGGGTCAGGATTCGTGATCGACGAAGACGGATACATCCTGACCAACCTGCACGTGGTCCAGGAGGCTTTGGACGCGCAGGAGTCGGTCACCGTGGAGTTCATGAACTCCGCGCCGATGGAGGCCGAGATCGTCGGTGGCGACCCGGCATACGACATCGCCGTGCTCAAGGTGGAGGCCACCGGGCTGCCCGCCTTGGAACTGGCCGATTCCGGACAGGTCCTGGTGGGTGCGCCGGTGGTTGCCGTGGGCGCGCCGCTGGGGCTGGAGGCCACGGTGACCGCGGGCATCGTCTCGGCCCTGGACCGCCCGGTCGTGGCGGGCGACATCGAGACTGCCTCGTTCATCAATGCGATCCAGACCGATGCGGCGATCAACCCCGGCAACTCCGGGGGCCCCTTGCTGGACATGTCCGGACGGGTGATCGGCGTGAACTCGGCGATTGCGCAACTGCCGGGCCAAGGCGGGGTTGGCCAGGGCGGCAGCATCGGGCTGGGCTTTGCGATCCCCTCGGCCCAGGTGTCGCGCACCGCTCGGTCGCTGATCGATACGGGCACCAGCGACCATCCGGTGATCGGGGTCCTGGTCGACTTGGCCTACACCGGCGAAGGGGCGCGGGTGCAAAGTGATGGACAGGACGGCCTGGAGCCGGTCGTGGCGGGTGGACCGGCTGACCAAGCGGGGATCAAACCGGGGGAGGTCATCCTGGCCGTCGACTCCGAGCCCATCGACGACGGCAGTGACCTGATCGTCACGGTCCGCTCCCGCGAGATCGGCGAGGATGTGGAGCTGCTGGTGCGCGACGACGCCGGCGTGGAGCGCACGGTGACGCTGACCCTGCGCGGAGCATCCCCCGAGGGTGGCTGAGCGCTGATGGCGAACTTCAACGGCGGCGAAGTCGTCCTGCTGCTGATCTTGGCGGTGGTGATCCTGGGACCGAGCAAGCTCCCGGAATATGCTGCGGCGCTGGCTCGGTTGGTGCGCAGACTGCGAGACATGGCCGAAGGCGCCAAGACCCAGATCAAGGAGGAGATGGGCCCGGCCTTCGACGACGTCAACTGGGAGCAGCTCGACCCCCGGCAGTACGATCCGCGCCGCATTGTGCGCGAGGCCCTCGCCGCGCCCAGCGACTACGCCAAGACCACGGCGGAACTGGCCGGGATGGTGCCGATCGAGAAGAAATCGGGCGGCAAGAAGTCACCGGTGTCCGGCACCTCTGCCGATGAGGGCGTGAGCACGTCCACGGCCGCCCTACGTCCTTCCGGCACCCGTCGCCCGCGTCAGCGCTTCGACCCGGATGCACCGACGCCGTTCGACGTCGACGCCACCTAGCCTCAGGTGGGGGTGATACCGAGCTTGCGCCCGGCCAGTCCACGGCCCCGGGCGCCCAAGCTGCGGGCAATGGCCCGCAGCGCCGTGGCTGCCGGGGAGTCGGGCGCTCCGAGCACCACCGGAACGCCGACGTCGCCGCCCTCGCGCACCGTGACGTCGAGCGGAATCTGACCCAACAGCGGCACGTCTGCACCAATGGACCGCGACAGTGACGCCGCCACGGTGGCCCCGCCACCGGAGCCGAAAATTTCCTGCCGGGAGCCGTCGGGCATCTCCATCCACGACATGTTCTCGATCACCCCGACCAGGCGCTGATGGGTCTGCAGCGCGATCGCGCCGGCACGCTCGGCGACCTCGGCCGCCGCCAGCTGGGGCGTGGTGACCACGATCAGCTCCGAGTTCGGCAGCAGCTGGGCCACCGTGATGGCGATGTCCCCGGTGCCCGGCGGCAGGTCGAGGAGCAGCACGTCGAGGTCACCCCAGAACACGTCACCCAAGAACTGCTGCATCGCCCGGTGCAGCATCGGACCCCGCCACACGACCGGTTGGTTGCCGGGGACGAACATCCCGATCGAGATGACCTTCACCTCTTGGGCAATCGGCGGCAGGATCATGTCGTCGACCTGGGTGGGTGGCCGGGACACTCCCAACATCCGGGGCACCGAGAAGCCGTAGATGTCCGCGTCGACCACGCCGACCCGCAGGCCCTGCTCGGCCAGCGCCGCAGCGAGGTTGACCGTCACCGAGGACTTGCCCACGCCGCCCTTGCCGGAGGCCACGGCATACACCCGCGTCAGCGTGTCCGGGCGGGCGAAGGGAATCTCCTTCTCCGGCGCACCGCCGCGCAGGTTGCTGCGCAAGGTCGAGCGCTGTTCATCACTCATCACGCCCAGGTGAACCACCACTGTGGTGACGTCCTCCACCGCGCTCAGCGCGGCGGTGACCTCGCGAGTGATGGTCTCCTTCATCGGACACCCCGGCACGGTCAGCAGGATCGTGGTCGTGACGGCACCGGTCTCGGCGGCATCCACCGCTTCGACCATCCCCAACTCGGTGATGGGCTTGCGGATTTCGGGGTCGTTGACCTTGGTCAGCGCAGCGTGCAGGGCATCGAGCGAGGGAGCGGGCATGGCCCTATCGTAAGTCGCCCATCACGGGCCGGGGTGCCCAGGCCCGTGCGGTTGCGAGTCCTCCTCCTGGGCCTGCGTCTCTTCCATCCTGATCTGTAAGCCACGCTCGCTCATGTCGTCCAACAGGCCCCGCAGCTCGGAACGCACGAAGTCGCGGGTCGCCATGTCCCGCAGAGCGATTCGCAACGAGGCGACTTCGCGGGTCAAGAACTCGGTCTCGGCCAGCGCGCGCTCGTCGCGGGTGCGGTCCTGCTCGATGGTCACCTTGTCACGGTCGGCCTGACGATTCTGGGCCAACAAGATCAGCGGCGCCGCATACGAGGCCTGCAAACTCAGCATCAGGGTCAGGAAGATGAACGCATAAGGGTCGAACCGGGCGCCGGCGGGAGCCACCGTGTTCCACAACAACCAGATGAGGACGAACAGCGACATGTAAGCCAGGAAGCGGGCGGTGCCCATAAATCGGGCGAAGCCCTCGGCGAACCTGCCGAACGTGTCGGGGTCCATGCTCGGACGCCAGAGCCGTCGTCGTTCCTTGGTCATCGGCTGGTCCAGCCGGTCGCTGGAGCGGGTGGCTTCGCCGCGCACGCGCCGACGTGGCCCCCTCGGCCGTTCAGCCACGAGCCTTCACCTCCAGCACCTCGTCGTGTTCACGCCAGTCGGCCGGAAGCAAGTGGTCCAGGACGTCATCGACACTGACCGCACCGAGCAAGCGGCCTTCGCGATCGGTCACCGGCAAGGCGACCAGGTTGTAGGTGGCCAACAAGCGAGTCACGGTGCCCAAGGCTGCGTCGGGCCCGATCGAGTCGATGGCGGCGTCCAACACCCCGCCGACGGACTCCTGGGGCGGCTCGCGCAACAACCGCTGGATGTGCACCACGCCGAGATACTTGCCGGTCGGCGTCTCGTGCGGGGGGCGGGCCACGAAGACCAGGGACGCCAACGCGGGTGAGACCTCCTCGCGGCGCACCATCGCCAGGGCCTCGGCGATGCTCGCGTCCGGCCCGAGGATGATCGGCTCAGGCGTCATCATCCCGCCGGCGGTGTCCTCCTCGTAGGCGAGCAGCCGCCGGATGGGTGCGGCTTCATCGGGCTCCATCACCTGGAGCAGTTGCTCGGCCTTGTCCTCGGGAAGCTCGGACAAGAGGTCGGTCGCGTCATCCGGCTCCATCGCCTCCAACACGTCCGCCGCGCGCTCCAGCTCGAGGTTGATGAGGATCTCGACCCGGTCGTCCTCGGGGAGCTCTTCGAGGACATCGGCCAACACCGCGTCGTGCAGAGCATCCGCGACTTCCCCGCGCCGTTTGGCGGGTAGGTCGTGGATCGCCTCCGCCAGATCGGCCGTCTTGAGGCCTTGGTAGGACTCCAGCAGGGCGTCAACGGCCTGGGCAGGACCACTGGACGTCAAACCCGAGACCCGGTCGAGGTCGACCAACATCGTCTCCCCGCGGCGGCGGCGCAGGCCCAAACCGCGGTGCCGCCGCTCGTCCGGGACACCCTTGCGGACGAAGACTTTGGTGACCCTCCAGTCGCGGGTCCGTTGCAGATCCAAGGCAAGATCTTCGACGACCGCAGGGAACGTCTCACCGTCTTGGCTCACCGACACCCGACGATCCAACAGCTCAGCCACCGCGAGCGTTTCGCTGCGGCGTTGCTCGAAGCGGCGCATGTTGACCAGGCCGGTGGTGATGATCTGGCCGGAGTCGATGTTCGTGACCCTGGTCATCGGCAGGAACACGCGGCGACGGCCGGGAACCTCGATGACCAGTCCCAAGACGCCCACCCCGCGGGCGGTGCTACTGCCGACCGCGCCGAAGGTGAGGACCACGTCACGAACCCGGCCCACTTCGTCGCCGAGGGGATCAAAGACGCTGAGGCCGTTGAGCCGGGCGACGAACACGCGGGAGTTGCTCACCGGGCACACGATACCTACCGCCTCTGCCCAGGTGAGGTAGATCACCGCGGGAACCGGAACAACCGCGACGGACAGGGCGTAGTAATGAGTGTCCAGCAAAACACTCCTGAGAAGGGTAAGAACACCATCATGGCAATCCCCAACGGGATGACGTACATCGCTTCCGCAGACCGCGCCTTCCGGCACACCACACCGGCCGACGTGGCACGCCGACCGGTCAAGCCGCCGCGCAAGTGGTTTCGCCGCTGAGCCGAGCGCTTCATCTGCACTGACCACCCACCCGGGCTGACTGGCTCCGTTGAGCAGTGACGGCCCGCGCGTTCAAGCGAACGCAGCCTGAAAGTGTCAAGATAGGGATTGTGACTGCTTCGATGCCTCAACGCGGCGCTCGATCGCCCCGACCGGGAGCCGGGCTCACCTTGGACTACCCGATGTCGCTGGGCGTCTTCGAGAAGTACGACAACGCCCAGCGGGCGGTGGACTACTTGTCCGACGAAGACTTCCCCGTCCAGAACTGCATGATCGTCGGGACGGACCTACGTCAGGTCGAGCGCGTCACCGGCCGTCTCACGATGGGTCGCGTGGTGCTCGGCGGCGTGCTGTCCGGAGCATGGCTGGGGTTGTTCATCGGCCTGATCTTCGCCCTCTTCGCCACCTCCGCCGACGCCTTGGTCACGATCTTCTACTCCGTGGGGTTCGGCGCCGTGTTCGGTGTCGTCTGGGCCGTGTTGGGCTATCTGATGACCCACGGACGGCGCGACTTCACGTCGGTCTCCCAGGTGGTGGCCACCCGCTACGAGGTGCTGACCGAGCACAAGTACGCGCAGCAGGCCAGAGAGCTGCTGGAGCGTATGCCGGCCGAGCGGGGCTGAGTCAGTCCCGTCGACCGCCGCGCCTGATCCACTCCTGGACGTCGTCGGCGCTGCGCGGAAGCATCTCAGACAGGTTCCGGCACCCGTCAGCCGTGATCACCACATCGTCCTCGATCCGGACCCCGATGCCACGTAGTTCCGGGGGCACCAACGAGTCATCGGACTTGAAGTACAAGCCCGGCTCCACCGTGATCACCATGCCTTCACGCAGTTCGCCGTCCATGTACTCCTCGCGTAGCGCCAGCGCACAGTCGTGCACGTCGATCCCCAGGTGGTGACTGGTCCCGTGCACCATCCAGCGGCGATGGAACTGGCCGTTTTCGGGGTCCAACGTCTCCTCGACCCCGACGCCCTCGGGCAGCAGGCCCCAGCTGTGCAACGTCTCGGCAATGACCCGGATCGCGGCCCCGTGAACGTCCTTGAACTGGTTGCCCGGGCGGGCGGCGGCTAGACCGGCCTCTTGGGCGGCCAGGACCGCGTCGTAGACCCGCCGCTGGGCCGGGCTGAACGTGCCGTTGACCGGCAACGTGCGGGTCACGTCCGCGGTGTAGAGGGCATCGGTCTCCACCCCGGCATCGAGCAACAGCAGGTCACCGTCGTGCACTGCACCGGTGTTGCGAATCCAGTGCAACGTCGTGGCATGCTCACCGCTGGCGCAGATGGAGTCGTAACCGACGCCGTTGCCGGTTGCTCGAGCATGCAGACCGAAGACCCCCTCGACCCAGCGCTCACCGCGCTCGCGGGTCACCGCGTGACCAAGGTCGGCCACCACCGCGTCGAAGGCTTCGGCAGTGGCTTCGACAGCTGCCACCATCTGCTCGATCTCCCACTCGTCCTTGACGAGTCGTGCGGTCGATAACGCCCGAGCCAACTCCAGATCGGCGTCCTGATCGTCCCTGGCCACGAGCTCGCTGGACTGGTCGGCGTCCAGGGTGCGCTGAGCGCGGATGCCCTCCACCATCGCGGCCACGTCCTGATCGGCATCGCGGACGATTCGCAGCGCTACCGTGGGCACGTCCTTGCCCAGGGCGTCCGCCAGCTCGCTGAGGTGGCGGGTCGTCAGGGCCAGTTCGCTGGCAACGTCCTGCAGCGACGGACGCGGACCGATCCAGAACTCACCCATCCGTGAGTCGGCGTAGAACTCAGCGCTGTCCCGGCCCGCCGGGGGTTGCAGATACAACACGGCCTCGTGGCCGCCATCGGCCAAGGGCTCCAAGACCAGCACGGCGTCGGGCTCGCGGTCGGCCCCTAGTCCGCTGAGGTGGGCGAACGCGCTGTGCGGTCGGAAGACGTAGTCGGTGTCGTTGCTGCGCACTTTCAGGCCCCCCGCGGGCACCACGAGCCGCTCGCCCGGAAAGGCCGCGCTGATCGCGTTTCGGCGCTGTCGGGCATAGCTCGCCACCGCCGCTTGCTCCACGGAGCCACCGGTTTCGGGGGCCCATCCCTGGGCCATGAAGGCGGCGAAGGCGGCCCCGGTAGGGCGACTGCGGTGCCCGGCTTTGGTTTGCTGCTCACTCATTCATCCATGGTGGCACGCGGATTCGTGGTCGCCCAGCGCGAGTGCCTAGGCTTACGCGCGTGAGCGTGTCAATGGGCGGGACCGGCGCCGGCGATCCACGGGGTCGTGCGATCACCGGCCCCCAGGTCAGAGCGACCGAAGGCCTGGGAAAAATCTTGCGAGACCGGGCCGACTGGGTGGTGCGCGGCATCGGCCCACCCACCGTGCCCATCGCGGTCCCGGGGGCCGACGACGACGTCTCCCAGCACCATGCGCGCGCGGTTCTCGATCTCGGTCTGCGGATCGGCGAAGCGTCGCTGTCGACCGGTGCCTCGGCCGCCGAAGTGGTCGCGACCGTCATGCGCGTCACGTCGGGATACGGCATCAAGTCGACCGCGGTGGACATCACCTACACCTCCATCTCGGTGTCGATGCAGCGCGGCGTCAACGAAGACCCACTCTCGGTGATGCGGGTCATCAAGGCACGCTCGATGGACTTCACTCGACTCGAGGGCTTGCAGCGACTGGTCGATGACCTGTGCCCACCCGACGATGAGCCGTCCGAGCCGGCGCGCGAACCGCTCTCGGTGCGGATTCCGGTCGAGGAGTCCCGGACCCGGCTGGCCGAGGTGCTGACCCAACCTCATCCGTATCGTCGCTGGGTGGTCACCGCAGGCATGGCGTTGACCGCCGTCGGGGTCACCATCCTGTTCGGCGCAGGGCCCTCGATGTGGGTCGTGGCCGGCCTGAGCGCAGCCACGGTGGATCGGGTGCAACGGGTGCTGTTCCGCATCGGGATCGCCTCGTTCTTCAGCCAAGCCATCAGCGCAGCCATCCCGTCGGCGATCGCCGTCGTCCTGTTCTGGATTTCGTTGCCGACTGAGCGGTCCGGTGGCGTTGGTGGCTTGGGGGTGGACATCCCGGGACTGGACAAGCCCTCCCTGGTGGTGGTCTCGGGCATCATCGTCCTGCTCGCCGGGCTGTCGGTGATGGGCGCGGCCCAGGATGCCCTGGACGGCTACTACGTCACCGCTGGGGCACGAGGTCTGGAGGTGGTGATGTTGACCCTCGGCATCGCCGTGGGGGTCGCGCTCGTGTTGGCGGTGGCCAACGCCGCGGGTATGCCGCTCGTCATCCAGCCGGACGTCGAAGAGGGTGCCACCGTCATCACCGGCACGATCGGGGCAGTCATCGTCGCGATCGGGTTCTGCATGACTCACTACACCGGCTTCAGGGCGACCATGGTCTCAGCGGGAATGTCCGCGGTCGCCTGGGTGACCTTCCAAGCAGGCTCCTGGTTGAGTCTGTCCCAACCCCCCGCCTCGGCGCTCGCGGCCACCGCCGTCGGGGTGCTGGCCTACACCGTGCACCACCGCCTGCGGGTGCCCGAGCTGGTGATCGCCACCGCGGCGATCGTCTGCTTGCTGCCTGGCCTGGCCGTCTACAAGGCCATCTTCTTGGTGATGCTCAACTCCTCGGAGTTCCTCAACCTGGCCATCCTGCAGATGCTCACCGCGCTCACCGTGGGCCTGGGCCTGGCAGCGGGGCTATCGATGGGTGGGTACGTCGCCCGTCGCCGCTTCGGGGTGGATCGCGCAGCCCTGCGAGCGCGGCGACGATCGCTCGGCGCCTATCAGGACTGAGCCGGAGCCCTCAGCTCTTCTCCCAGGTCCACGACTCCAGAATCGAGTCGAACTCCCGATTGGCCAGGTTGTTGCTCTGCCCCTCGCCCTGGGAGGTGGAGAAGGTCATCACGTACTGGGTGCCGTCGAACTGCACGAAACGCTGTTCCCGCGCCACGGTCAGCCCGTCGACCTCACCGGAGGTGGCGTAACCGTACGCCGTTTCGCCGTCGACCTTCACGGGGCTGAGCATGCTGACCTCGACGTCGTCACTCTGCAGGGCCTCGGCGGTCTGCGCGACGACCTCCTCGAGATTCTTCGACGACTTCTGATCGGTGATCACCAGGTTGTTGAAGAAGCCGAACGAGCGAGTGCCCGACTGCGCAGCCAGCACCGCCTCCTGCGGCGCTACCTCGCTCGCGTCGGTCCACCCTTCCGGGAGGTCGACGGTGAAGGCATCATCGGCCGAGGTCAGGGACAGCGCCTCGGCTGCGCTGGACTGTGCGGCATCCCCGGTGATCTGCGCCGAGTCTGTGGTCGAGCCCGCCGCGTCATCACTGGAGCGCGCAGCATCCCCGGTCCCGGCGGCGACATCGACCGGGCCGGACGAGGTGGAGGCGTCGTCCCCGACCTGGGCGGTGGGATCCGTCTCGTCCGAGGCAGTGCTACTACAGGCAGTGAGCAACGAGGCGATCGCGACGGCTAGCACACCGTGGGCGAGTGGACGTTGGCGGCAGGGCATGTGGCTCCTCAGCTGGTTGGACGGACCCCTACTCTAGGCGGCCTGCGGGGGACCGTGGCCAGCCTGGCTTACGGTGACCCTTATGTCAGCAGCGCTTCCGGTGATCGACCTGCATACTCATTCCACCTGTAGCGACGGCACGCAGACCCCCGGCGACGTGGTCCGATCCGCGGCCCAGGCGGGCATCGACGTCATGGCGCTGACCGATCACGACGTCATCTCCGGTTGGGCCCCCGCGGCCCAGGTCGCCGCCGAACGAGGCGTGTCGCTGGTCCCCGGAGTGGAGTTGTCGACGCAGGCCGGGGGGATCTCGGTGCACATCCTGGCCTATTTCATCGACCCTGAGCACCCCGAGCTCGCCGACCTGATGACGGCGATCCGCGGGCACCGTGACACCCGGATGCGCCGGACGGTGGAACTGCTCACGGCGGACGGTTTTCTGATCGACTACGACGCCATCGTGGCGCACGTCGGACCAGGGGTGACGTTGGGGCGTCCGCACGTCGCGGACGCCCTGGTCCGATCGGGTGACTTCGCGGATCGCAACGCCGTCTTCCACGCCCTGCTGCACGGATCCAGCCGCTACTACGTCCGCCACTGGGCGCCGCAGGCCATCGATGCCGTGCAGCTCATCCGGGCCGCTGGAGGTGTGCCGATCATGGCGCATCCATTTGCGCACGCCCGCGGCCGCACGGTCACCGAGCCGGTGATCGCCGAGCTTGTCGACGCGGGGCTGGGTGGTTTAGAGGTCCACCATCGCGATCACGACGCCGTGGCCATGCAACAGGCCGGTGCCCTGTGCGCGCGATGGGGCTTGATCGCGACCGGATCGAGCGACTATCACGGCACCGGCAAGTCCAACGCCCTGGCGGAGTTCACCACCGATCCCGCGCAACTGGATGCCATCGTCGCCCAGGGTTCCGGAAGCACGGTGTTGGGCCGTCCGCTATGAGCGAGCCGAAGGCGCCGGGGAAGCTCCTCAGCGTTAGCCCGTCGCGGCTGGGGACGTGGCTGGACTGTCCGCGGGCCTACCGCCTGCAGTATCTGGATCGCCCCCGCCCACCCCAAGCCGCCGCCCGAGCCATCGCCTCGATCGGCAACTCGACCCACGCCGCGTTGGCGCAGTTCTGGGATCTGGCCGACCACGAACGCACCCCGGCCGCGGTCGAAGAACTGATGAGTCGGGTGTGGCAGCGCGCGGGGTTTGCCGACGCCCGGCAATCGGAGCAGTGGCGGGTGCGGGCGACGAGATGGGTGATCGACTATCTGCGGACGATTGACCGCGCCAAGCATCCGGCGGCAGTGGAACGCACGGTGGCCATGCCCACCGACACACTGGCGATCACCGGGCGGGTGGACCAGGTCGAGGAACGGGACGGGGAACTGGTCGTGATCGACTACAAGACGGGAAGCGCCGGAGTCACGCCGGGCAGCGCGCGCACGTCCCTGGCGCTCGGTCTCTACGCCCTGGCGGTGTCACGGATGTTCCGCCGCCCGGTGCGTCTGGTCGAGTTGCACCACGTGCCGACGCGCTCACTCGACGTTCATCGCCATACCGATGAGTCGTTGGCCCGCAAGCTCGCCGAGGCGGAGTCGATCGGACTCGACCTGCGTGCGGCGCACCAGGACTATGCCGAGCACGGCGCGGACTCAACCCTGTTCGCCGCACGACCATCGGCGCTGTGCCGGTGGTGCTCGGTGCAGCAGCATTGTCCTGAGGGTTTGGCGATGGGACCGGCCCACCCTGGGGAGGTCGGTCTAGACGTGCTCGCCGCCACCGTGCGCTCGGCCGGGACGGATCAGTCGCCGGAGGACGCGGCCCCAGAACTCTGACCGCCGCTGCTACGACGTCGTCGTCGGCGTTGTCCCTGCCCGCCGGCGGCTGAACCGCGCTCCACGGTGCTCGTGCGGTTGCCCCGGTGACCACCATCGGAGGAGGCCGGTCGATCGGTGCCCCCTTGCTGGTTGGCCGGGACCTTCGGCCCGCCGCGCTGGGGTCGTCCCCGACCGGTTGCGGGCTTGCGACGTCCGGCCGAACCCTCGATGTCCTCCACCCGTTCGGCACCCAGACCGGCCCGGGTCCGTGCTGAACGCGGCAACGTGCCCTTCGTGCCCTCCGGGATCTCCATGTCGCTGAACAGGTGCAGCGAGGAGGAGTAGGTCTCCTGGGGCTGCGGTATGCCGAGATCGAGCGCCTTGTTGATCAACGTCCACCGGTGCAGGTCGTCCCAGTCGACGAAGGTCACCGCGACGCCGGTGGCTCCGGCGCGACCGGTGCGTCCGGTGCGGTGCAGATAGGTCTTCTCGTCTTCGGGACACTGGAAGTTGATGACGTGGGTGACCGCCTCCACGTCGATGCCTCGGGCGGCGACGTCGGTGGCCACCAGCACGTCCACCTTGCCGGCCCGGAAGGCCCGCAACGCCTGCTCGCGGGCGCCCTGGCCGAGATCCCCGTGAATGGCCGCTGAGGCGAAACCCCGCTCCGCGAGGTCGTCGGCGACCTTGGCGGCGGTGCGCTTGGTGCGCGCGAAGATGATGCTCAGGCCGCGGTCCTTGGACTGCAGGATGCGAGCGACCATTTCAACTTTGTCCATGGCGTGAGCCCGGTAGACGAAGTGCTCCACCGCCGCGATGGTGTGCTTGTCGTCGCCCTCGGTGATGGCGCGGATGTGGGTCGGCTGGGTCATATAGCTTCGGGCCAACGCGACGACGGCACCGGGCATCGTGGCGCTGAACAGCATGGTCTGACGTCCCGCCGGGGTCATCGACAACAACTTCTCGACGTCGGGCAGGAAGCCCAGATCCAGCATCTCGTCGGCTTCGTCCAACACGACCGAGCGGGCGTGCGCCAGGCTGAGATGGCCCTTCTCGGCGAGGTCGATGAGTCGACCCGGAGTGCCTACGACAATCTCGACTCCGGCCTTCAACGCGTCGATCTGCGGCTCGTAGGCCCGTCCGCCGTACACCGTCAGGATCCGGATCCCACGGCGGGCGCCGGCTCGGGTCAGGTCTTGCGCGACCTGGCTGGCCAACTCCCGCGTCGGTGCCACGGCCAAGGCTTGCGGGGCTCCTGGACGTTCGAGAGCGGCGAAACCGTCGTCGCCCGGGGCCAGCACCCGCTGCAGCATAGGCAGCCCGAAGCCGAGGGTCTTGCCGGTCCCGGTCTTAGCCTGCCCGATGATGTCGTGGCCACCGAGGGCCACCGGCAGCGTCATGGCCTGAATCGGAAAAGGGTGCGTGATGCCGTGCTCGGCGAGTGCGGACACGACGTCGGGGTGGATGTCGAAGTCGGCAAAAGTTCGTGTTTCTTCCATCAATCTCTCTGATCGGCTGCGCCGAGCACACAGGCTCGGCGTGAATGAAGGGCCGATCGGAAATATCGTCTGTCAACTGCCCACGCAGTCATGCCTGTCTGTGCCGACCGGGCCCCATGGTTCGATCAGTGGAAGGCTCTTGGCTCGGCTGAACGGTCAGGACACCGCACACCGGCGTGATGAGTTCAGCCGACGCCCCCCTGAGGTCCCCGCTACGCCGAGCCGAAACCGACCTTGCTCTTCTCTTGCTCGCCGACCTCGACGTATCCCAGGGCGTCGGCCGGGACCAGCAGCACCCGACCGTGGTCATCGCGCAACGAGATCACCGAGCCCTCGGAAAGACCGGCGCTCACGGCTTCCTGGACCTGCGAGCTGCTCTGGTCGGACTCGAACGACAGCTCCCGAGCGATGTTGCGGACACCGACACGTACTTCCACTTCAGTCCTCCTGTGTTGACGCCGGGCACTTCCCCTGCGGACTTGCCAGTATGCGGCATCGCTGATGGTGCGGCACCCTCGGGATGACCCGTCGTGCGGGGTCCGTCGGTGCCGCCTGTTCTGATAGAGCCATGACCGAAGGAGCGCACAGGGGATCCGCGCTGGACCCCTCTCAGGAGGCAGTGTGCGCAGCGGTTCTGGACGGCACGCCCGGCGTGGTGTCGGTCACCGGCGCCCCCGGCACGGGCAAGAGCCACGTGGCCCAGGCCGTCATTCGGGCCTTCCTCGAGGCGGGAGGCAGTCCGGACTCGGCGTTGCTGCTGGCTCCGACCCGAGTGGCAGCCGCAGAGCTGGGTCGGAGTCTGAGCGCACAGATCGGTGGCACGCGCAGAGAGCCCCTGGTGCGGACCGCCTCATCGTTGGCCTTCTCGATCCTGGGCCACGTCGCGACGGCCGCCGCGGACCCCATGCCGCGGCTGTTGACCGGGTCCGAGCAGGACGCCATCATCCGCGACCTGCTGCAGGGCCATGCTGCCGGTCTCGTTCCGTCCCCGCCGTGGCCCGCTGATATCGAGCCTGCGCTGGCGACCGCAGGATTTCGCGGCCAGCTGCGCGATCTGCTCATGCGCGCTGTGGAGCATGGGGTCGACGCCGAGCAGTTGAGCGCCCTGGCTACGGAGCACGGGCGTCCCGCCTGGCATGCCGCCGCGCACGTGCTCCAGGAATACGAGCAGGTGACCGCGCTGGCTACGCCGGGAGCCTTCGACCCGGCCTACATCTGTGTTGCCGCTGCCACGGCGCTGGACCACGACGCGCAGTTGGCCCAGACCCTGACGCGGCGGCTGCGCCTCGTGGTGGTCGACGACGCCCACGAGCTGACCGCCTCGGCGGCCGCGCTGGTCTTGGCAATCGCCGACCCGGGCACGCGAGTGCTGCTATTGGGGGACGGGGATGCGGTCGTCCAGGGCTTCCGGGGGGCGGTGGGGCCGCGCTTCGTCTCGCTGGCTCAGGAGGTGGGCGCTCGTCGTCGCGGGGACGGGGCTCACGTCCGGCACGTCGTGTTGAACCAGGGACATCGACTGCCCGCGGATCTGGCTTCGGTGGCCCGCGAGGCGGTGCGCCGGATCGGCGTCAGCACCGGGTCGGCTCATCGTGATGCTGCTCCTCGGGTCGGGGAGGGCGAGATCGAGGTGGCCATCACGCACAGCGGCGCTCAGGAAGCCGAGTTGGTGGCGCACCGTTTCCGTCGTGCTCACCTGGTGGGTGGGGTGCCGTGGTCGCAGATGGCCGTCATCGCCCGCTCCGGGGCGGCCCAGGAGGGGATGCGGCGGGCGCTGAGCATGGCCGGCGTGCCGGTGCATACGGGGTCTCGAGTGAGTCCGTTGGCCACCGATCCGGCAACCCGGCCGCTGCTGCTGGCTATCGACATCGTGCTGCAATGGTCCCGCGGAACCCGCACAGCGCTGACCGACAGCGAGGTCCTTGACCTGTTGACCTCACCGATCGGGCGAGCCGATCCGGTGGCGCTTCGACGACTGCGTCGAGCAGTGCATCGCAGTGACCCCCTGTCCGATCCGGCGCAGAGTGTCGATGAGGTCATGGGGCGCTGGGTGCTGGACCCGAGTTGGCTGATGGCGCCCGGCGACTCTGACCACGACCACGACCTCGAGCCCCTGGCCCGACTGGCTCGCGTGTTGCGAGCAGGTCGAGAGGCGCTGGCGGTCAACGGCACCGAGACGACCGAGACCACAGGGGCCGGCGCGGTGAGCGCCCATGCTCTGCTGTGGGAGATCTGGTCGGCCACGGGACTGGCGGCGCAGTGGGAAGTCGCCGCGTTGCGCGGCGGCGCGGCAGGCGTGCGCGCGGACCGCCAACTGGACGCGGTCATGCGGCTTTTCGGGACCGCGGAGGACTACGGGCAACGGCTGGGGCGGACGGATCTCGCGGGCTTCGTGCCCCACGTGAACGGCCAAGAGGTCACCCCGGACTCCCTGGTGGCCCGTTCATCGCGCCCCGAGGCCGTCAGCGTGCTGACCCCTGCCGCATCGGCGGGCAGGGAGTGGACCATGGTCGCGGTCGTCGGTGTGCAAGACGGTGTGTGGCCAGACCTCCGAGCGCGCGGCTCGCTGTTGGGTGCTCACGCCCTCGTCGATGTCATCCACGGCCGGCCGATCGATGGCCTGACCGGCTTGCGCGCGGCGCAGACTCAGGTGTGGAGCGAGGAGCTACGTCAGTTCTACGTAGCGTTGACCCGGGCCAGCTCGGCCATCCTGGTGACGGCGGTGGCCAGCGTGGAGGATCAGCCCTCGGTCTTCATCGACATCATCGACCCCGACGGTCAGGGGCGCACGTCACCAACCGTCCCGGCGCGGTTGACCCTACGGGGGGCGGTGGCCTCGCTGCGGCGGGACCTGCTGCGCAGCCACCTCGCGGGTGAGGTCTCTGCTCGCGACCAAGCGGCCGATCACCTCAACGAGCTGGCCGCCGCGGGCGTGGCCTGGGCCGATCCGTCGTCCTGGATGGATGGTCGGCGCGTGTCCACCACCGACCAACGCGTGCCGCACGGGCCGGTGACCGTGTCGCCGTCAAAGGTGCAGTCGTTCAACGAGTGCGCCCTTCGGTGGTTGCTCACCAGTCACGGCGGCGAGGGGGAGGCGATGGTCTCCACCGCGGTGGGCACCTTGGTGCACGACATCGTGGCGCGCGACCCCGAAGGCAGCACAACCGCGCTGATCACGACCTTGGACGAGCGTTGGGCCGAGCTGCGGCAAGACGGTTCCTGGGTCGCCTCTCGTGCACAGCGCCGAGCCCGCGACATGCTGAAACGCTTCGTGGCCTATCGCGAGCGGATGGCCGAGCAGGGCCAGGAACTGGTCGGAGTGGAGCTGGCGGCCAGGGTCGACGTCGGTCGGGCGCGGCTCAATGGTCGCGTCGACCGGTTGGAACGGACCGCCGACGGGTCCTTCGCGGTGGTGGACCTGAAGACCGGCTCGGCCAAGCCGCTGGCCGCCGACATCGCCACGCACCCGCAACTTGCCGCATACCAGGTGGTGGTGGTCGAGGGTGGACTGAGTGAGGTCACCGGCCCGCAGGCCCGCAGTGCCGGGGCCGCCTTGGCCCACCTCGGGACTGCCGGTGGCAAGAGCACCGCTGTTCAGCGCCAGCCCGCCGTCGACGACGCCGAGGACCCTCGGTGGGCACACGAGCTGATCGAGCGCACAGCCCAGGGCATGTCTGGTGCGGTGTTCCCCGCCACGGTCGGCGCGTGGTGCCGCAGCTGCGCAGTGAAAACCTGTTGCCCGATGCAACCCGAGGGGGACCGGCAGTGATCGGCGCTCACCAGATCGCGCGGGCCCTGGACACTGCGCCGCCCACCGATGAGCAGGTGGACATCATCGAGGCCCCGTTGGAGTCGATGCTGGTGGTGGCCGGGGCCGGGTCGGGCAAGACGGAGACGATGGCGGCGCGCGTGCTGTGGCTGGTGCTGAACGACCACCTACGACCCGATGAGGTTCTCGGGCTGACGTTCACCCGAAAGGCCTCGATCGAACTGGCCAGCCGGTTGGCCCTGAAGCTGCGAGCGCTGCGGACCAGCGGGTTGTGGAGCGGCCCGGACACATCGTCGGCGCACGAGCTCTCCTCATCCACGCTGCTGGCCCCCACCGTCTCGACCTATCACGCCTATGCCGGGCGCATCGTGGCCGACCACGGACTGCGGTTCGGGGTCGAACCGCACGCCACGGTGCTCTCGGAGGCTGCCTGCTGGCAGATCGCCTACGACGTGGTCCATCGGTATCCCGAGGACATGGACGCCATGGATCTGGCCGAGAGCACCGTGGTGCAGGCCGTCCTCGACCTGTCCGGTGAGCTCAGCGAACATCTCAGGCATCCCCGGGACGTGCAGGATTGGTTGCTCCAGCGTGCCGAGACTGCCGAACGCTTGCCCGGCAAGGACGGGAAGGCGGCCACCAAGCCGGGCGCGGATCTGGCGAGGCTGTTACGCAAGAAGGCGCTGATCCCGCCGCTGGTCGAGGCGTATCAACACGCCAAGCACACACGGTCCGCGGTGGATTTCGGTGACCAGATGGCGATTGCCGCACGGTTGGCTCGAGACGTCCCGGCGGTCGGGGAGAGCGAACGGGGCCGCTTCCGCGCGGTGCTGCTCGATGAGTTCCAAGACACGTCCGAGGCGCAGATGGTGCTGCTCTCCTGTCTCTACGCGGCCGGCCCGGTCGGCCCCGACAGTCCCGCCGCCCCCGACAGTTCCGCCGCCCCCGACAGTTCCGCCGGTACCGAGCCCCGGGGGCGTCACGGCGGGGTGCCTGTCATGGCGGTGGGCGACCCCCACCAATCCATCTACGCCTGGCGCGGGGCCAGTGCCACGACGCTGAACACCTTCCCCAGACGGTTCGGCACCACTCGCGCCGGACGGCTCCACGAGGCGCCAGTGCGATCGTTGAGCACCTCCTGGCGCAACAGCTGCGCCGTCCTGGAGGCCGCCAATGCCGTGGCGACACCCCTGCGCAGGACGAGTCCGGTCACCGTGAAGGAGGTATCGCCGGCCCCCCTGGCGCCGCCTGGACGGGTGCACGCCTCCCGCAGTACAACCCACCGGGACGAAGCCGTCGACGTGGCGTCGTGGATCGCGAGCCGGTGGTACGACGAGCAAGGTCAGTGGACCGGGCGCAGCGCGGCCGTGCTGTGTCGTACCCGAGCCCAGTTCGAAACGGTCGTCGTGGCGCTGCGGGACCAGCATCTGCCCGTGGAGGTCGTCGGCTTGGGTGGTTTGCTCAACGCCCCCGAGCTGCTCGACCTGGTGTCGCTGCTGTGGGCCGTCCAGGACCCTGGTCGCGGAGACCACGTGGTGCGGCTGCTCAGCGGTCCGGTGTGCCGCCTGGGCGCCGCGGATCTGAACGCATTGTGGGCCTGGGCCCGGCACCTTGTCGCGGACTATCCCGGCGAGAGCGCCACGCTGGGCGAGGCGCTGGATCACCCCCCGCGCCGCGGTTGGACCTCACCGCACGGGGCCACACTGACGTCCGCAGGCTGGCAGCGCATCACCCAGCTGAGCACGGTGATCGTCTCTCTGCGCACCCTGGTCGGCTTGCCGCTGGCGGACCTTCTGATCGAAGCCGAACGCAGCATCGGCCTCGATGTCGAGGTCGCGGCCGACCCTGACGTCCCCCCCGGATGGTCACGGGCCCACCTGGATGCGTTGATCGACGTCGCGAGCGCCTTCGAGGGCAGCGCCGATCGCCCGACGCTCGGCGGATTCCTGAGCTGGCTCGAAGCAGCACGAGCCCACGAGCGGGCGCTGGAAGACGTCGAAATCCCCGAGTTGGCCGAGGTCAGCGTCCAGTCGGGATCGGTGCAGGTCCTCACGGTGCACGCCGCCAAGGGCCTGGAATGGGACATCGTGGCGGTGCCGGGTCTGGCCGAAGGCATCTTCCCCTCGGCGCAGGGCCAGCCCAAGATCGTGGACGGCAGCTGGCGGCACACCCCGCACGCCGTCAAGGGTTGGCTGACCGGCGTCGGGTCGTTGCCCTACCCGTTGCGCGGGGATGCCGCCGGCCTGCCCGTTCTCGACATCGACGCGGTGGACAACACGCACGATCTGGCGGCCGCTCACGCCGAGTTCTTCACCGCCGGGATCGAGCACCGTGTCGCCGAGGAGCGACGCCTGGCCTACGTGGCTTTCACCCGGGCGCGCTCCGAGATGTTGCTCAGCGCTCCCGTGTGGTCCACCGGCAAGAGACCGCGTGTGACGTCGCGATTCCTCACCGACGTGCTCACCGGTACCGAGACCACTGCCGAGCTGGACACGGACGCCGATGCCGGGCGGGGGAGTGGAGGAGGGGTTGACGTCCGGGCGTGGGCCGATATGCCTAGCGATGAGGGTCAGCCCAACCCGCTGGCCGCAGTGGAGCAGGGAGCACCGTGGCCGGTGGCTCCCGCGCCGCGCCGCTCGGCGATGACCGACCTCGTGGAGACGGTGTTGGCCGCCCGTGAAGCCTCGCCTCCGCGATCGCGCGCGGACGGGCCGACCCGGCAGCGGAGCGTTGCGCAGCGGCAGGACGAGCCCACCGCTGCGATGAGCGAAGTGGTGGAGCTGCTCCTGGCCGAACGCGAGCTCCATCAGTCCGGTGGATCAGCCGATCCGGCTGCCGGACCAGACCGCATACCCACTCAGCTGTCCACCACGGCCGTGTTGGATGTGATCGCCGACCGTGACCTGTTCCTACGCCGTCTACGTCGCCCGATGCCAACCCCGCCCACTCCGCGGGCCGACCTCGGCACGGCCTTCCACGCGTGGGTGGAGCAACACTACGCGCGCCCCACGCTGCTCGATCTCGATGCGGTCAGCGACGACGATGTCTGTGAGGATGACGCCTTTGAGGACGTCGACACCGGTCCTGATCCCGACGATGACCGCGATCCGCAGGCTCGCTCAAGCGCAGGTCCGCGACCTGAAGGGGACGGTGGTTTGCGACAGATGCAGGCGCGGTTCCTCGAGAGTCCGTGGGCGGAACGCCTCCCGGTAGGGCTGGAAATCGCGGTGAGCACCACGCTGGCCGGCCACACGGTCCGGGGGCGGATCGATGCGGTGTTCCCTCGCCCCGACTCCGGGTTCACCGTGGTGGACTGGAAGACGGGACGACCGCCAACGGGGGCCGCGGAACGCGCCCGACGCGACATGCAGCTCGCGGTGTATCGCCTGGCCTACGCACGCCTGGTCGGCATCGACCCCTCCAGGGTCGACACAGCCTTCTTCTACGCGGCCACCGGCGAAACGGTCCGGCCAGCGCCGCTCACCGAGCACGAACTGGAGTCGCGTCTGCAGGCCAGTCTCGACGGCGTCTCAGGATGAGGAGCGCTCGGTGGCGTCGGCGCCGCCCTCTTCCTCGCAGCGCTCGGTCCACTGGTCCATCCGGGTAGACCCGCCCAGATCCTCGTCGGGGAAGATCTCGGAGACGCTCTGCGTGATGTCCTTGTCCACCTCGTCAGCGGCAGGCCGCTCGTCACCGTCATCTACCTCGTCACCGGCAGCGTCGCCGTCCGGCTCGGTGACCTGCGTAGCGCGGTCGTTCTCAGGCGTCTCGGCGATCGGCGAGACCGGCGTGGAGGGGAGAAGGGAGCGGTCTGCTGCCGTCAACCGATCCAGTTTGCGCAGTTCCTCGACCCTGGTCTGGACGAGGGCATCCTCGCCGGCGGACGCGGCCTGGGCCAGCCCTTTGATCAACCGCATCTCGGCGGCGAGCTTGGCCCGATGGACCAGGTGGGGATCGGGCCGGGTGGAGCGGGCCAACGAATAGCTCTCCAGCACCGAGTCCAGGGCCGGGGGGGTGAGCTGATCGGCCAGGATGGCGAAGTCCTGCGCCGGGTCACCCACCATGGCGTGGTCCCAGTGCGTCAGCGCGACCACCCGCCCGGTTCCCGCGTCGTCGTCGGTGAACGCAACCAGAAATGCCCACCCGTTGAGCGACCCGTGCACCGGAGTGGCCGCGAACCGCCACAGGGAGGCGGCGTCCAACGCCTCTTCCCACCGGGCCAGCAGGCCGGTAGGCACCAGGCCGGTCGCGGCGGCGCGGTCCAGCTCGGAGACGCAGCGGTCCCGATGGCGGGCGGCGTCGAAGACCGGGACACCGTAGTCCTCGAAAACTCCGCTACTAATGTTGTGCACGGCAGCAATCGCCCGCCCCACGGCACTGGCCAGTCCCGGCCCGGGCGGAAGGCGATGCAGGTTCAACGCCGATCCCTCGACGTAGGGGTAGACCGCGGCACGACCTTGATCCGGGCCCAGCGAAGCGAAACCCGTCGCGGCCGGCACCTTGAACGGCAGGTGTTTGCCCAGCTGAGCCACCAGGGCCTCGTTGCGCTCCAGCTCGGCCCCGGCCACCGTGCTCAACGGCACGCGCACCACCCAGGTGCGGCCGGTGCTGTCCTCGACGATGGCAGTTTGGTGCCCTACCGCCTCCTCGCGCGCACTGCGGCTGACTTCTTGCACCGACACCGGTTGCATGCCAGGCACGGCCGCACAGGCAATTCCGGCCAAGGCCAGGTCACTACGTCTCACCCGATCACCGTATGCGGTGGCCACGGCCAATGCGCGCAGGCGAGGCCGGTCGTTCCGTGACGGGCCTCCGTCCGCGGCCGGTCACGCCGGTCGGTGACGCCGCCTACAGTGGTCGGGTGAGTGCTGCCGATGAGACCTTGCTCGAACTGTCGTTGGCTCGGGGGACCCTGGATCGGGCCGGGGTGACTCGGCGGGACACCAACGCTTTACAGCACGCTTTTTCGCAGTCGAGCACGGCCGTCTACGACTTGGTCGACGGCAAGATGCGCACCTGTCGAGTCGACGGACAGCTGAGGCTGGTGCCGCGCTCGCCAGACGTCGCGGACTCCTCGCGGTTGGCGTTCTATCTGGGCCGAGATGACGATCGGGAGCACGTCGCCGTGCTACGTCCGGTGGGCGACCCCGAGCGGCCGGATCCGGGGGCCAAGGGGTGGCAGACCCTGCGGGAGGCCGGCGGTGACCTCGGCGACACCGACGCCGGGGTGTTCACCAGCGCGGTTGCGCTGTCCAACTGGCACGACCGCCACCCGTTCTGTCCACGGTGCGGCAACCCCACCGAGCCGACCGAAGGCGGCTGGGTGCGGGTGTGTCGCAACGACGGCTCGCAGCACCATCCGCGCACCGACACCGCGGTGATCGTCGCGATCACCGACGACGAGGACCGGATCTTGTTGGCGCGGGGTCCACATTGGCCGCAAGGGCGCATGTCCGTGCTCGCCGGGTTCGTGGAAGCCGGTGAGTCCCTGGAGTCGGCGGTGGCGCGCGAAGTCAGCGAGGAAGTCGGAGTGCAGGTGCGCAACGTGACCTTTCGGGGCAACCAACCGTGGCCCTTCCCTTCGTCGCTGATGGTCGCCTTCACCGCCCGTGCCTTCGAGACCGAGCTGAGCCTGGATCCGCAGGAAATCGCCGAAGCGAGTTGGTTCGCCCGTGGTGAGCTGGCGTATGCGGTCCGCTCGGGGGCCGTGGCCCTACCGCCTCGGGTCTCGATCGCCCGACGACTGATCGAGCATTGGTATGGCAAGGAGATCGAGCAGTCACTCGAGCCGACCGGGCCCTTTCGGGGCCGCGATTCATCGTGAGTCTCGCGCCAAGCCCGGAGCAACTGCTGCTCGGGCTGGATCCTGAGCAGCAGGCGGTCGCCACCGCCCCGCGGGGACCGGTGGTCGTGCTAGCCGGTGCCGGAACCGGCAAAACCCGCGCCATCACGCATCGTCTGGCCTACGGGGTGGCCGCAGGCGTGCTCACCCCGCAACGGGTCCTGGCCCTGACGTTCACCGCCCGGGCCGCGGGTGAGATGCGCACCCGACTGCGCGGACTGGGCGTGGGGCCGGTGCAGGCCCGCACCTTCCACGCGGCGGCTCTCCGGCAGCTGCAGTTCTTCTGGCCACAGG
>JBASAZ010000223.1:0-1983 GCA_049650845.1 Ornithinimicrobium sp. | reverse complement strand
GAGCCGCCCATCATCGACCCGCCCATGGGCTTGTCGTCTCCGCCGTTACCCATCATGGAGCCGCCCATCATCGACCCGCCCATGGGCTTGTCGTCTCCGCCGTTACCCATCATGGAGCCGCCCATGCCGCCGAAGGTGGGTTCCAGGTCGGGGTACCACTGGGCACGCCAGGTCCGCATCTGGGTGATCTGTTCCCGTTGGCTGGTGAGGATGTCCTCGGCCAAGGTTTGCAGCTCTGGACGGTCCGAGTCGGTGATCATCATTTGAGTGGACATGATTGCGCCCTGGTGATGAACGATCATCTGGTCGATGAACTGAGCGTCGAAGGGCTGATCCCGGTCGAAGCTGCCCATGCCCTGCCCGTTCGTGATCGTGGTTTGGGATGTGCCGACATTGAGTGGTTCCACTGACTGGTTAGCGGCGTAGGCCACACCGCCGCCGAGGAGTGCGGCTGCGGACAGGGCGATGCCTGCGACGCTGGTCCGGTGTGAGAGTTTCATCGATGTTCCTCCTTGTGAAGCGGGGCCGGGGTGGAATGGTGTGCTGGCAGATTCTGCACAGTGCCTAGGCGGAGCCTGCTGAGTTCGGTGCGCACCTCATCGAGGGCCCGGTCCAGTTCCCCGGTGCGCAAGTGTCCCGCTGCGCTGGTCGCGCAGATGCCGCGACGCATCGGGCGCACGCAGAAAAAGTAGGTCGACCCAACGGCGGCGAGGAAGATGCTGGCGGGTAACCACAACACGTTCACGGCGAGGTGTCGCGCGTAACCCCAACGCTTTCGGGGTCACGCTCGGCCTGCAACTGCTCGATCTGGACCTGGAGCCGGGTCAGCTCGGCCTGTTTTAGGACTGCATCTGCGTCGGCTGGTGGCGTGTTCCCGCCTCGCATCATCATCCACATCATCAGCCCCATCATGACCGGGCAGGCCAGCAGGGCCAGGGCGTATAGCGAGAGTTCGGGCATTGCGTCCTCCATCGGATTGCGATTGATACTATCGAAAATAGTACACAGTCGCAGGGGGGGGTAGCAAGTCGTGGGGTTGTAGAGTCGCAGGCAGGTACCGGTTTTTCGAACGTGCGCAGGGTCTACCCCAGGGGGGTAGACTGTCTAGATGCAGTCAGTTAACTGAAGGAGATGAGCCGTGAGTGACGACGTACAGCAGTTGGTGGGCCTGGCCACTAGGTCGGGCTTGAGTAAGGACGATGAGGCACCAGGTGATACGGCATGTGACTCACGGGCTCGGCCGATGATGAGCGAGGAACGGAAGGCGGACGTACTACTGCGCCTGGCCAAGGCAGTCGGCCAGGTTCAGGGGGTCTCCCGGATGGTCAACGCCGACCGGTACTGCGTCGACGTGCTGACCCAGATCACCGCAGCGCAGAAGGCCCTCGACGGCGCCGCCCGAGTAATCACCCGCAACTACCTTGAGCGGTGCGTCACCGACGCCATCGAGGAAGGGGACCCACTGATCTACGACGAGCTGATGAGGGTCATCGACCGCCGCCGTTAATACCCATCCGCCCCCGTCACCAGCACGCGCGCCGGTCACAGCCCGCCCATGGTTCAAGCAGGCGATAGACAGCAAGGCGTGCCCTCCGCTCCGAAGGGAGCACTCAGCGCCACGTAGCTCGTGTCGTCGTCCGGTCGCGTCCGGGGTTATTGACCTCGGTCGGGTTCGCCGGTCGTTCTCGCGCAAGCCCGCCAACTGCCAGCAGCATCCCCATCGGTCGCGGCCCAAACCCTGTTCCTGACCTCAGCAAGGAGTCCGATGTCCTTTCCCTTAAATCGCCTCGACACCGACATCTGCGCCGCGACCGACGTGCCAAGGCTCGGACTGGTGGACGTTTACCAGGCTCGTCTCGACGGCTTGGTCACCGGCCACGATGTGGAGGCGTCGCTGGGCTCTCACCGGCCACGCGCCCTATCCTGGCCCCCGCAGTGAGACGGCTCCGACGCTTTGCGCGGTCGGCGTCGGCACGCCAGGTG
>JBASAZ010000222.1:0-1562 GCA_049650845.1 Ornithinimicrobium sp. | reverse complement strand
GGTCGGCCGCCCCCAGCACAAGCGCGGGGTCCGAAAGCGCAACGTCGCCCAGCCGGGCCCCGCCCTCGGCAATCAGCCTTTTGGCGTCCTTGCCGGATTTCGCGAGGCCCGTGCGCACGATAAGCTGTACCACGCTGACGCCATCGGCCGCCTCGGACGGCGACAGGGCGAGCGTCGGCAGGGCGTCCCCGGTGCCACCATGCTCGAAGACATCGCGGGCGGTCGCGGCGGCGGCGGTGGCGGCGTCCGCCCCGCGGCACAGCGTCGTGACCGCATCGGCCAGCGCGATCTTGGCGACGTTGATCTCGGATCCGCCCAGCGCGCCGAGCCGCGTGCATTCGTCCATCGGTATTTCGGTGAACATCGCCAGGAACCGGCCGACATCGGCATCGTCGACGTTGCGCCACCACTGCCAGAAGTCATACGACGACATCCGGTCCTCGTTCAGCCAGATCGCGCCATCGGCCGACTTGCCCATCTTCTTGCCGTCGGACCGTGTGACGAGCGGGGTCGTCAGGCCCCACGCCTCGACCCCCAGCACCCGGCGTATCAGGTCTGCCCCCGACACGATGTTGCCCCACTGGTCCGAGCCGCCCATCTGCAGGACGCACCCGTGACGGCGGTGGAGCTCGAGGAAATCATAGGCCTGGAGCAGCATGTAGTTGAATTCGATGAACGACAGCGGCTGCTCCCGGTCGAGCCGCGACTTCACGCTTTCGAAGGCGAGCATGCGATTGATGGTGAAGTGCCGGCCCGTGTCGCGCAGGAAGTCCACGTAGCCCAGCTTGTCGAGCCATTCGGCATTGTCGGGCATCAGCGCCGCGTCGTCGCCGTAGTCGATGTAGCGGTCGAAAACCTGCAGGATGCCGGCCTTGTTCGCCTCGATCTGTTCGACCGTGATGATGCGGCGCATCTCGTCCTTGCCCGAAGGGTCGCCGACCTTGGTGGTGCCGCCGCCCATGAGCGTGATCGGGCGATTGCCGGTCTTCTGCAGCCACCGCAGCAGCATGATCTGCACGAGGTTGCCGATATGCAGCGAGGACGCGGTCAGGTCGTAGCCGATGTAGCCTGTCACGGGCCCGGCCAGCAGGGCCTCGTCCAACGCCTGGATGTCGGTGCAATCGGCCAGAAATCCCCTTTCCGAGATCACGTGCAGGAAGTCGGATTTCGGCTGGTAGGTCATGGTGGCGCGGTCCATCCTTGGGCGTGGCCCGGGTATATCGGGGCGACCGGGGGAGGGAAAGCGGATGGTAGACGGCAGGGATCAGGTGATCGTCGAGGGCCCGGTCTGGGCGCTGGGAGCCATGTCTGGAACGTCTCTCGACGGGGTCGACGCGGCGCTCCTCCTGACGGACGGCGACGCGATCTTCGAGTTCGGTGGATCGGCCTATCGCCGTTACGCCGACCCGGAGCGCGCGGTCCTGCGTGCGGCGCTGGGCACCTGGGAGGGAGGCGATGCCGCCGCCCGCACGGTCGAGACCGCGCACGTCGCCGCCATGGCGTCCTTGTCCGGTGCGGCGACCCGGGCCGGCTTCCACGGACAGACGGTGGCGCACGATCCC
>JBASAZ010000221.1:0-4796 GCA_049650845.1 Ornithinimicrobium sp. | reverse complement strand
CCGCGTCGGCGAACCTTTCGATGTCGACCGAGAGCGGAAGCCACGTGGCCTGCGGGACGAAGTCGAGCAGATCCGGGGTGGACACGAAGGTCGGGCCGCCAAAATCGGCGATCGCCCGAAGGCGTTCACTCGCCGCCCGCTCCAGACGGGCGTGATAGTCGCTGCCGTGATGGTCGTTGCTGTGATGGTCGCTGCCGTCGCGGAACGGCGAATGCGGATAGAGGCCGGCGTGCTGGCTGGGCAGTCGGATGTCCGAGCCGTGAAAGAGCAGACCCACTCGGGCGCCCACGCTGCGCAGCGCATCCAGGTCGGCGACGAACGAACCGCGATGGAACTGACCGAGGACCGGTCGTCCCGATTCACACAGCACGTGAGTCATAGCCGAGCCCCGGCCCATGCCAAGGACTGCCGATCGCCACGCCTCCGCACCGTGCAGCTGCATGGCTTGCGTCAGGTAGATGTCGTTCTCGAACGCCATGGCCGGGGGCGCGTCGCGTCCTTGGACCGACATCGACGAGGCGTCCACGTGCGCGAGGCGGCGGCGGGCCGCCGATGCCCAGGCGTAACCCTGACCTGCGGTGTTCAACGGCCCGAAAAGGAGCCGCGTGCCCGGTCCCGAAGGCAGAGGCTGACGCCGGACCGCTCGTTCCGCGAGGAGCCGTTGGGCGCTCTCCCCGACCCCGCGCAGCGGACGCGGCGCTGATCGGTAGGCCCGATACGCCCACTTGGCTGGTCCACGCAATGCTGCCACGGGTCCGACGATAGCTGTGCCGGACACCAGTCGCACCAGTGCGAGCGCCGGCGCCATTAGGCTTGGCCAGCATTGCATGCGCCCGGGACCCGCCGTGGGCAGGACAGGATCGGAGGATCGTGATGCGCCTGCTGATCAGCACCGTCCGCGAACTCCTGACCGTCCTGCCCGACGGCAGTCGACGTTTCATCCTGATCTTCGCGCTGTTGCAGAGCTCGCTCGCGGCGCTCGACGTGTTGGCTCTGGGACTGCTCGCGGTGATCCTGGCGCCCATGCTCACCGATTCGCAGCTCGACCTGCCCGTCCTGGGCACGTTGGGAGATCCGGCTGATTTCCGCAACGTGCTGATCGTCGTGGGGCTGCTGATTATCAGCAAGAGCGCTCTGGCGATTGCGCTGCAGTACTGGGCCACGCGGCGGTTCGCCGTCTTCGAGCAGGCGTTGGGGGCCAAACTGCTGGCCACGACCTTCAAGGCGCCGTGGACCGAGCGATTGCAGCGCAACTCCACCGACATTGTGCGTTCCACCGACGTCGGAGTCGGTGCCACCGTGGCCGGGGTGTTGATCCCGTTTGCGCAGCTCTCCGGCGAAATCTTCACCTTTATCGCCGTCATGGTGGTGCTGTTGGCCGCCCAACCACTGCTGGCCAGCGCCACCTTGATCTACTTCGGCTTGTTGGGGGCCCTGCTCTATCGCTGGGTGCTGCAGAAGGCCGTCCAGGCGGGTCGGGACAACCGCACCTACTCCACGCAGTCCGTGCGGCTGATCAGCGAGATGATCCACTCGCTGAAGGAGATCACGCTGCGCAACAAGTCCGGTGAGGTCGCCGAGGTCGTGCTCGGCGTGCGGATCAAGGCCTCTCGGGCCCGGGCCAACCAGTCGTTCCTCGGGGCCATTCCGCGCTACGTGCTGGAGGCGGGTCTGATCGGTGGGCTGGGGCTCGGGGCCTCGATCGGATACCTGCAGGACGGCATACCCGGGGCGTTGGCCGCGGTCGCGCTCTTCGGTGTCGCCGGGTTCCGGATCATCCCGTCGTTGACCCGGTTCCAGACGATCATGGCTCAGACGGGGGCCAACCTGCCGTTCGCTCAACAGGTGCTCGCCGAGATCGACCGTGGCAAGGCCTACGAGGAGGCCGAGCGCATCGCCGGGTCGACCGAACTGCCCGATGACGCGGTGTCCTTGCGTCTGGAGGCTGTGACCTTCAGCTATCCCGATGCGGCCGTCCCGGCGGTGCGGGACGTCTCGTTCGAGTTGCCGTTCGGTCAGACGCTCGCGTTGGTCGGTGCCTCCGGGTCAGGCAAGTCGACGCTCGTCGACATCGTGCTCGGGCTGTTGGAACCCCAGTCCGGCCAGGTGCTGATCGGCGAACGGCCGCTGGCGCAGGGGTTGCAGGGCTGGCGGCGCCGAGTGGGCTACGTTCCGCAGGACGTGTCCCTCTTCGACGCCTCGGTGGCCCGCAACGTGGCGCTGACCTGGAAAGACGATGGCGTCGATGAGGACCGTGTGCGGCAGGCCCTCCGCCGCGCCCAACTGCTGGACGTCATCGAGGCCCGACCCGACGGCATACACGGCAAGGTCGGGGAGCGCGGACTCAACCTCTCCGGTGGCCAGCGGCAGCGGCTCGGGGTGGCGCGGGCGTTGTATACCGATCCGTTGGTGTTGGTGATGGACGAGGCCACCTCGGCGTTGGACACCAGCACGGAGGCCGCCGTCACCGCAGCGATCCGCGAGCTGCGCGGTCAGGTGTCGGTCATCGTGGTCGCCCACCGGCTGGCGACCATCCGCCACAGTGAGCAGGTCTGCTTCATGCGCGAGGGACAGCTGATCGCCAGTGGCACCTTCGACGAGGTGGTGTCCGCGGAGCCGGACTTCGCCGCGCAAGCCGCACTGGCCGGCCTCGGGGGAGCCGGAGCGACAGGAGACTCCCGTGCCTGAGGACACGCTGCTCCTCCGCGATGGCCGGGCGGCGCGCGTGGCGCTGCTGGTCTATAACGACGCGCACAACGACTCGCGGGTATTGAAGACGGCGGCCAGCTTGCGATCGGCGGGAGCCGACGTCCGGATCTTCGCGGTGGCCCGCGGACGCGCCGGGTATGCCGAAGGGCCCGCCCTGGTCGGGGACGGCATCGAGGTGGAGCGCGCCCCGGAGTTCGAGTTGGCCCGCTATGCGCCCTGGGCGCTGAACCTGGCTCGGCGCGTTGCCGGCCGCCCCGTTCCCCCTGCCGCCACCGTCGGCGTTGCCGCATCGTCCGCGTCAGCATCACGAGGGCCAGCACCCACGGCACCCCCAGGACCGGGGTCGCGAGCCCCCGCGGACGGTGCGGGGCAACGGCTGGTCAAAGACGCATGGCTGCGAACCTACCGGGTGGTCAGCCTCTCACTCTTCTGGTGGGAGTCTGCACGGGCGGCCGTGGCCTGGGAGCCGGACATCGTCCACGCCAACGACGGCAACACGCTGGCCCCAGCCGCGTGGATCGCGGGTGCCAGCGGCGCCAGGATGATCTACGACGCTCACGAGTTGTGGCGCCATCGCAACGTGCGCACCGATCGACCGCTCGCGCCGCTGGTCGAAGGTGCGATCGAGTGGTGGGCCATCCGTCGCGCCGCGGGCGTCATCACCGTCAGCCCATCGATCGCTACGTGGCTGCAGCGGACCTACGACCTGCCCGTGCGGCCGACGTTGGTGCGCAACATCCCGCAAGGCGCGTCGGACGATGCGGCTGCCGCACCCGCTGGGCACCTACGGTCCATGGCCGGCCTGGCCCCCGAGACGCAGGTCATCGCCTACGGGGGCCGCATCACCACGTCGCGCGGCATCGAGGAGACGGTGGCAGCGCTCGCCTTGCTGCCGTCCTCGATCCACTTCGTACTGCTGGGATACGGCGAGCCCGACTACCTGGCCACACTGCATACCCGCATCGAGTCGCTCGGCGTCACCGACCGAGTGCACTTCGTCGGGGCGGTGGCTTCGGACCAGGTGTCCGCTGCGCTCGCCGACGCGGACCTATCGGTGGTCTTCGTGCGACCGATCTGTCTCAGCTATGAGTTCAGTCTGCCGAACAAGCTGTTCGAGTCGATCCACGCCGGCTTGCCGATCGCCGCCGCCGATCTGCCGGACACCGCCGCGATCGTCCGCGAGCACGGGGTGGGCGAAATCTTCGACGTAGACCACCCCGACGAGATCCCGAGCAGCATGGCCGCCACGATCACGGCGGTGCTCGCAGATCCTCAGCGATATCGGGACGCCACCCGCATGGCCGCTGCCGAGCTGACCTGGCAGCACGAAGAACGGGCATTGCTGGAGCTGTACGCCCAGGTGGTGCCGCGGTGAGTCGACCTCGCCTGCTCATCCTGGCCTTCAGCCCGCTGCGCAGTGACGCCAGGGTGCTGCGCCAAATCAGCCTGCTGAGCCAGCGCTACGCCATCACCACGGTGGGCTACGGCGAGTCACCCCCCGACGTGGTTGAGCACATCCGTATCCCGGGGGACATCGTGGCCTGGCACAAGGACCGGCGCCTGCTCATCGCGCGTCGCTATCAGCGCGTCTACGACACCATGCCCGTCATCCGCCACCTGCGATCCGTCCTGGAGCCCGGGAGGTGGGATGCGGTGCTGGCCAACGACGTGGAGACGGTGCCGCTCGCGCTCACCCTGCAGGCCCGGGGCGTGCATGCTGACCTGCACGAATACGCCTCGCGTCAAAACGAGGAGTCGAGGCGGTGGCGGTGGTTCGTGGCGCCCTATCAGCGCTGGACGGTTCGCCGGTGGGTCGCTCACGCGGACTCGGTCACCACGGTCGGCGCGGAGCTTGCGGCCGAGTACCGTCGAGAGTTCGGGATCGAGGCGGGCGTCGTGGTCAACGCCGCGCCGTATGCCGAGCGCTCGCCGACCCCGGTCGGTTCCCCCCTGCGGTTGGTTCACTCCGGCCTGGCGCGGCGAAATCGGTCGATGGAGGTGATGGTCGACGCGGTCCGAGCCACCCGGCGCGAGGTCGTGCTGGACCTCTATCTCATGCCCAACGACCCGGCATACCTGGCCGAGCT
>JBASAZ010000220.1:0-2645 GCA_049650845.1 Ornithinimicrobium sp. | reverse complement strand
GGCGCGTTGGCGCTTTATGCGCGCAATCGCATACGACCAGTACGGCAGGAACGGCAGGATTGTCGCCGAGGCGATGGCTGCGGTCCCGCGAGCTCAGTTTCTGCCGCGGTCGGCGCGTCGTCGCGCGGGAGAAGACCGGCCCGTGGGGATCGGACATGACCAGACCAACTCGCAGCCGAGCACCGTCGCCGCGATGCTGCGCCTGCTCGCGGTTGAGCCCGGCCAACATGTACTAGACCTGGGGACGGGTTCGGGGTGGACGGCGGCCTTGCTCGCCGAGCTCGTCGGACGGACCGGCTCGGTCGTCGGCGTCGAGCGCGTCCCCGAGCTGGTCGAACGAGCTCGCGAGGCCGTGGCAGACCTGCCCCACGTGGACATCCGCCCGGCCCGCGATGTGCTCGGTGCCCCGGAGTCGGCCCCCTTCGCCCGGATCCTGGTATCGGCTGAGGCCATGACGTTGCCGGAGGAACTCGTCGACCAGCTTGCCCCCGGCGGCGTCATGGTGATTCCCGTGAACGGCCGGATGTTGCGAGTGCACGTGCCCGCAGAGGCTGTCAGCGTCAGCGTCAGCGAACATGGTCGCTATCGTTTCGTCCCGCTCATCACGCCAACAGTTTGATGGCGACGAAGCCACTGTTCTGATTTGTACAAATACCTGTTGGTGCTAGGTTAGCGACCAGGAGGTGTTCGATGGGCGATGCTGCAATAGCACTGGATCACACGTTCCACGCGTTGGCCGATCCGAACCGTCGCGCCATCTTGTCGGTCGTCCGCCACGAGCCTCACGCGGTCGGCGAGATCGCGAGCGTGCTCGGTCTCTCGCAGCAGATCGCGTCTCACCACCTGAAGGTGCTTCGCGTCGCGGGTCTGGTGACCGGTTCCCGGTCAGGGACTCGTCATCTGTTCGCTGTGCGAGCGGAAGGACTCGCGGTCGGGAAGGGGTTTTTCGACGACTTCTGGCCTGAGCGGTTGACCGCGTTGAAGCGCGCCGTGGAGTCATCGACAGGCAACAGCGATGGGTGAACACCGGTCCTGGATCGACATCGAGGCCGCCCCGGAGGCGGTATTCGAGTTCTTGATAACCGACGCGGGGGTGACCTCGTGGATGGGGCAGTGGGCATCGGTTGACCCACAGCCTGGCGGGCAGTTCGCCGTGGATATCTCCGGCTATCCGGCGCGGGGCACGTTTCTCGAGGTCGACCCACCTCGGCGGGTGACCGTCTCATGGGGGTTCGCCGGCAATGACAGCCTGCCTCCTGGCTCATCGACGGTGTCCTTCAACCTCACGCAGACCAGCGCCGGGACCCGGGTTGACGTTACCCATACGGACCTGCCGGAGGACGACGTCCCCGGTCACATCAAGGGGTGGAAGCACTTCCTGCCCCGGCTCGCACGAGCTGCTGCAGGCGAGCAGCTCCCACCCGACACCTGGAAACCCGAACCCTGAGGACCGACCACCCGAGAGAGCCGCACATGTCGAACGCCGATGAGGATGAAGTATCGACCGTCGAGGTCTACCACGCCTGCGAGATGGTCGACCGGATACGAGCGTTGCTGCCCGGTGGACCATTGCGGGAAGTGCGCATGTTCGGTGCAATCGCCGTCATGGTTGACGACGCGATGGCAGTGGCCGTGCACAAGGACGGCAGTCTGCTCGTCCGCGTGGACCCAGCAGAGGACGCGGCGTTGCTCGAGGCCCCGGAAGCATCCCGTGCGCAGATGGGAGCAGGCCGCTCGATGGGTCAGGGGTGGATCCGAGTCGAGGCGAACGCCGTGAGCAACGACGCTGCGCTCACCGTGTGGCTCGCCGCAGCAAGCCGATACCTCGCCCATCGCAAGCCGAAAGCCAAGAGGGGTTGAGGAGGCCATCGGGGAGGGGTTGGGGGGGTAGGGCAGCGGAGGTTCCGCTTGTGCGTGGAGATGTCGCGAGTGGTCGCTGCCGTCTGCTCGGGTTCAGCCGGGTGCTTCGCGGCGGTAGTGGCTGGGGGTTACTCCCAGAGTGGTGCGGAAGTCACGAGTCAGATGAGCGTGGTCGCTGTAGCCGAGGTCGGCCGCGAGGGTGGCGAGGTCGAGGGTCGGGTCGAGCCGGAGCTGCTCGGCAGACTCTTGCAGACGGCGGCGTCGGATCATCGCGCCTAGCGATACGCCAACGTAGCGGCGCGCCAGCCGTTGAGCGGTTCGCACCGAGACCCCGACCCGCTCGGCGGCGTCCTGCACGCACAGCACGTCCGGGTTGAGATCGATGGCATCGGCGAGCCGGTTGGCCAGTAGCGCCTCCCCAACTGGTTTCGGCACGTGATCTATGAGCCAGGTCGTGAATGCGTTGATCGCGGCGCCATGCCGCTCCTCGTCTGAGCCCCGCTCGTCCATGATTGCGATCACTGGCTCGCGCAGGTCGGGGAGCTCGAGGGCGACATACTCGTCGGCCAGTGCTTGCGGGTCCTCGATGAACCGAGGCACTGCCGCGGGCCGCAATAGTGCCCCGATGGCCCACCCCCGACCGGTCAGATCGCGATACGACGCCTTCGTCGTCGGCCCGGACAGTCCCACCATGCCGGACGGTGCGAGGTCTCCGCGTTCGACGACGAGGTTCAGCGCCGGGAAGGCAATCAGGTGCTGGCGCGACGCGCGCCCGTCGGGCAGAT
>JBASAZ010000219.1:0-36307 GCA_049650845.1 Ornithinimicrobium sp. | reverse complement strand
TTCCGGCAGAACCTGCTGGGCAAGCGCGTCGACTACTCCGGCCGTTCGGTCATCGTCGTCGGCCCGCAGCTGAAGCTGCACCAGTGCGGTCTGCCCAAGCAGATGGCCCTCGAGCTCTTCAAGCCGTTCGTGATGAAGCGGCTGGTCGACCTGGACCACGCGCAGAACATCAAGTCCGCCAAGCGGATGGTCGAGCGCGGCCGCTCCGTGGTGTGGGACGTCCTCGAAGAGGTCATCACCGATCACCCGGTGCTGCTGAACCGTGCGCCCACGCTGCACCGACTGGGGATCCAGGCCTTCGAACCGCAGCTGGTCGAGGGCAAGGCCATCCAGATTCACCCGCTGGTCTGCACCGCCTTCAACGCGGACTTCGACGGTGACCAGATGGCGGTCCACCTGCCGCTGTCCGCCGAGGCCCAGGCCGAGGCGCGGATCCTGATGCTGAGCTCGAACAACATCTTGAAGCCGGCCGATGGACGCCCGGTGACCATGCCTACCCAGGACATGATCATCGGTCTGTTCCACCTGACCAGCGAGAGCGAAGCCCGTCCGTTGACCGACGACGACGGGGGCGAGCACCTGCGCTCGTTCTCCTCGGTTGCCGAGGCGCAAATGGCGTTCGACGCCGGCCACATCCAGGTAGGCACTCCGGTGCGTATTCGGGTCAACGAGACCGCGGCACCGCTGGGTCTGGACCTGCCTGAGGGCACGACGGTGGACGAGGACGGCATCGCCGACTCCTTCACCTTCGAGACCACCTTGGGTCGGGCGTTGTTCAACGATGCGCTTCCGCCGAACTACCCGTTCGTCAACGAGGTGGTCGACAAGAAGCGGCTGTCCGGGATCGTCAACGACCTCGCCGAGCGCTACACCAAGGTGCAGGTCGCGGCGTCATTGGACTCCCTGAAGGACACCGGCTTCTACTGGGCCACGCGCTCGGGCACCACGGTCGCCATCTCCGACGTCATGCCTCCCTCGCGTAAGCCGGAGATCCTGGCCGGCTACGAGACCAAGGCCGCCAAGGTGCAGACGCAGTACGAGCGCGGTCTGATCACCGACGACGAGCGTCGCCAGGAGCTCATCGAGATCTGGACCCAGGCGGGCAACGAGGTCGCCAAGGAGCTGGAAACCACCATGCCCAAGGACAACACCATCTATCGGATGGTGACCTCGGGTGCTCGTGGTAACTGGTTCCAGCTGCGCCAGATCGCCGGTATGCGCGGACTGATGGCTAACCCGAAGGGTGAGATCATCCCGCGGCCGATCAAGTCGAACTTCCGTGAGGGTCTGTCGGTGCTGGAGTTCTTCATCTCCACGCACGGTGCCCGCAAGGGGTTGGCTGACACCGCGCTGCGGACCGCCGACTCGGGTTATCTGACCCGGCGTCTGGTGGACGTCAGCCAGGACGTCATCATCCGCGAGAACGACTGCGGCACCGAGCGCGGCTTCATCATGCCGATCGCGGTGCGCAACGAGGACGGATCGCTGCGAGAGCACGATGACGTCGAGACCTCGGTGTATGCCCGCACGCTGGCGATGGACGTCGAGCACGAGGGCGCGGTGTTGGCCGAGGCCGGGATCGACCTGGGTGACGTCGTCATCGACGCCTTGGTCGCGACCGGCGTCGAGTCCGTCAAGGTTCGTTCGGTGCTCACCTGTGAGTCGCTCGTCGGAACCTGCGCCAAGTGCTATGGCCGTTCGCTGGCCACCGGCAAGTTGGTCGACATCGGTGAGGCCGTGGGCATCATCGCGGCCCAGTCGATCGGTGAGCCCGGCACCCAGCTGACGATGCGGACCTTCCACACCGGTGGTGTGGCCGGAGACGACATCACGCAGGGTCTGCCCCGTGTGGTCGAGCTGTTCGAAGCCCGGACCCCGAAGGCGGTGGCCCCGATTGCAGAGGCCAGCGGCCGGATCCAGGTGGAAGACACCGACAAGGCCCGGCGTCTGCTGCTGGTCCCCGACGACGGCAGCGACGAGCACGCCTACCCGGTCAGCAAGCGCGCGCGCCTGCTGGTCAGCGACGGCGACCACGTGGAGACCGGCACGCAGTTGGTGGTCGGCGCGATCGACCCCAAGCAGGTGCTGCGAATCCTCGGACCCCGCAAGGCCCAGCAGCACTTGGTGGACGAGGTCCAGCACGTGTATCGCCAGCAGGGCGTGTCGATTCACGACAAGCACATCGAGGTCATCGTGCGGCAGATGCTGCGCCGGATCACGATCATCGAGGCCGGTGAGGCTGCGGTTCTGCCCGGTGAGCTGGTCGAGCGTGGCCGGTTCGAAACCGAGAACCGTCGCGTCGTGGCCGAAGGTGGCCAGCCCGCTTCTGGTCGCCCGGAGCTGATGGGTATCACCAAGGCATCGCTGGCCACGGACTCGTGGTTGTCGGCTGCCTCCTTCCAGGAGACGACGAGGGTGTTGACCGAGGCGGCCATGCAGGCCAAGTCGGACCCGCTGCTCGGCCTGAAGGAGAACGTGATCCTCGGAAAGCTGATCCCCGCGGGGACCGGCTTGCCGCGCTACCGCAACTTGACGGTGGAGCCGACCGAGGAGGCCAAGGCCGCGGCATACGCGGTCCCGGCCTACGACCAGTACGACGAGTTCGCCAACTTCGGCCCGGGATCGGGCGAGGCGGTGCGTCTCGACGACCTCGCGGTCGACGAGCGTCGCTACTGACCCACTGAAGCAGCGCCACCAGGGCGGGTATGCCGGGACTGAGGTCTCGACATACCCGCTCTGTCGTGTGGTCAGCCGGGCCCGGTCGCGGCGCCTGCACGCGGTGACGACGCGCCCGGACACCTTGACGAAGGCACCTCGTCGCTGCCACGTTGGTCTGATGGACGAGCCAACGGAGTTACCCGTCGTTGCGGCCGCCGACCCTGACCTTCCCGGGACCATGGAGCTCGGGGCATTCTCGATGTCGCTGTCCGTGGCGGACCTGGACGTGTCACGCGCCTTCTACGAGCAGCTGGGCTTCGTGGTCACCGGCGGCGATCCGGACGCTCACTACCTGATCCTGAAGAACGGCGAGACGACGCTGGGCCTGTTCTGCGGGTTGTTCGAAGGCAACATCCTCACGTTCAACCCCGGCCTGAGCAACCGGATGGAACGCTTGGAGCAGTTCACCGACGTCAGGGTGGTGCAGGATGCCGTGCAGCAGGCCGGCCTGACCTTGCTCACAACGGCTCCGTCCGACACCGTGGGACCAGCTTCGATCACCCTGACCGACCCGGACGGCAACGCCATCCTGATCGACCAGTTCTTCTGAGGACGAGGGCTCCTCAGCAGTCGTCATCGCAGGCGTGAGCGGCCGGATTTGGTCGAGTATGCGGGCGCCGGTACTCTTAGAGATCGTGTGTGGGCTAGGCCTCGCACACGTGCGGTCCGCGAGGCGAACAGTCACGCGAACGGCAGCCCCTCTCGCCGGGCAGCCTGAATCTCACCGATGATGAGCACGTTTCATCATGCTGTGTGCTGGAAGTGCAGGGGAGAGGCTGAACGTCATCGTCGCGAGACGTTGACGGTCGGCAGAACACCAAGGAATCCGAGAAGGTGCGCGTCAGCGTGCGGGACCGGATCGACATACCTCACGCAACGGAGAATCAGTGCCTACGATCAACCAGCTGGTCCGTAAGGGCCGGCAGGACAAGGTCAAGAAGTCCGACAGTCCTGCCCTCAAGGCGAACCCTCAGCGTCGCGGTGTCTGCACCCGCGTCTACACCACCACCCCCAAGAAGCCGAACTCTGCCCTGCGCAAGGTCGCCCGTGTGCGCCTGACCAGTGGCATCGAAGTGACGGCCTACATCCCCGGGGTCGGCCACAACCTGCAGGAGCACTCGATCGTGCTCGTGCGTGGCGGCCGGGTCAAGGACCTGCCGGGTGTGCGCTACAAGATCATCCGCGGTGCCCTCGACACCCAAGGCGTGAAGGGTCGCAACCAGTCCCGGTCCCGCTACGGCGCCAAGAAGGAGAAGAAGTAATGCCTCGTAAAGGCCCCGCTCCCAAGCGTCCGCTGATCGCCGACCCGGTCTACGGCTCGCCGCTGGTCACCCAGCTGATCAATAAGATCCTGGTCGACGGCAAGAAGTCTGTCGCCGAGACCATCGTGTACGGCGCGCTCGAAGGCGCCCGCGCCAAGACCGGCACCGACCCCGTGGCCACCCTCAAGCGCGGCTTGGACAACGTCAAGCCTGCCCTGGAGGTCAAGAGCCGCCGCGTTGGTGGCGCCACCTATCAGGTGCCGATCGAGGTCAAGCCGAACCGCTCGACCACGCTCGCGTTGCGCTGGTTGGTCGGCTACTCCCGTCAGCGTCGTGAGAAGACGATGACCGAGCGCCTGATGAACGAGATCCTCGACGCCAGCAACGGCCTGGGAGCCGCAGTGAAGCGTCGCGAAGACACCCACAAGATGGCCGACGCCAACAAGGCGTTCGCCCACTACCGCTGGTAGATAGCCGGTGAAGTCCGGCGCCGCCCCCTGCGGCGCTGGACGCACGGCATACCCGCGAGCACACAACCGCACCTGAGCAGAGAAGAGAAACAGTGGCACTCGACGTCCTCACGGACCTCACCAAGGTCCGCAACATCGGCATCATGGCGCACATCGATGCCGGCAAGACGACGACCACCGAGCGGATCTTGTTCTACACCGGGATCAACTACAAGATCGGCGAAACGCACGACGGCGCGTCGACGATGGACTGGATGGAGCAGGAGCAGGAGCGCGGCATCACGATCACGTCTGCCGCGACGACCTGCTTCTGGAAAGACAGCCAGATCAACATCATCGACACCCCCGGGCACGTCGACTTCACCGTTGAGGTGGAGCGCTCGTTGCGCGTGCTGGACGGCGCGGTTGCCGTGTTCGACGGCAAGGAGGGCGTGGAGCCCCAGTCCGAGACCGTATGGCGCCAGGCGGACAAGTACGACGTCCCGCGGGTGTGCTTCGTCAACAAGATGGACAAGCTCGGAGCCGACTTCTACTTCACGGTGCAGACGATCAAGGACCGCCTCGGCGCGACCCCGCTGGTCATCCAGTTGCCGATCGGTGCGGAGAACGACTTCATCGGTGTCGTCGACCTGATCAAGATGCGCGCGCTCACCTGGCGCGGCGAAGTAGCCATCGGCGAGGACTACACCGTCGAAGAGATCCCGGCGGACCTGCAGGACAAGGCCGAGGAATACCGCGAGACGCTGATCGAGCAGGTCGCCGAGCAGGACGACGCGCTGATGGAGAAGTACCTCGGCGGCGAAGAGATCACCGAAGCCGAACTGGTCGCCGGGATTCGCCACATGACCGTCAACTCCATGGCCTACCCGGTCCTGTGTGGTTCGGCATTCAAGAACAAGGGCGTCCAGCCCATGCTCGATGCCGTCATCTCCTACCTCCCCTCGCCGATCGAGGTGCCCCCGATGGTGGGCCACGACGTGCGCGACGAGTCCGTCGAGATCATCCGCAAGCCATCATCCGACGAGCCGTTCGCCGCCCTGGCCTTCAAGGTCGTCACCCACCCGTTCTTCGGTCGCCTGACCTACGTCCGGGTCTACTCGGGCCGGGTCGAGGCAGGCACCGGCGTGATGAACGCGACGAAGGGCTCCAAGGAGCGCATCGGCAAGCTGTTCCAGATGCACTCCAACAAGGAGAACCCGGTCGGCTTCGCGACGGCGGGTCACATCTACGCCATGATCGGCCTGAAGAACGTGACGACCGGCGACACCCTCTGCGACCCGCAGCACCAGGTGCTGTTGGAGTCGATGAGCTTCCCCGAGCCAGTCATTCACGTGGCGATCGAGCCGAAGACCAAGGGTGACCAGGAGAAGTTGTCCACGGCCATCCAGAAGCTGGCCGAAGAGGACCCGACGTTCTCGGTGCGCCAGGACGAGGAGACCGGCCAGACCGTCATCGGCGGTATGGGCGAGCTGCACCTCGACATCCTGGTCGACCGGATGCGCCGTGAGTTCCGAGTCGAGGCCAACGTGGGCGCCCCCCAGGTGGCCTACCGCGAAACCATTCGTCGGCCGGTCGTGAAGTACGACTTCACCCACAAGAAGCAGACCGGTGGGTCCGGCCAGTTCGCGAAGGTCCAGATCACCCTGGAGCCCTTGGACACCTCCGATGGCGAGCTCTACGAGTTCTCCAACTCGGTCACCGGTGGACGTATCCCCAAGGAGTACATCCCCAGCGTGGACCACGGCATCCAGGACGCGATGCAGCTCGGCATCCTGGCCGGCTATCCCATGGTCGGGGTGAAGGCCACCCTGCTGGACGGCGCCTATCACGACGTCGACTCCTCGGAGATGGCGTTCAAGATTGCCGGGTCGATGGTCTTCAAGGAGGCTGCCCGCAAGGCCGACCCGGTCCTGCTCGAGCCCGTCATGGCCGTCGAGGTCCGCACGCCCGAGGAGTACATGGGCGACGTGATCGGCGACGTGAACTCTCGGCGTGGACAGATCCAGTCGATGGAAGAAGCCAGCGGCGCTAAGGTGGTCAAGGCCATCGTGCCGCTGTCGGAGATGTTCGGCTACGTGGGCGATTTGCGCTCACGCACTCAAGGTCGGGCAAACTACAGCATGCAGTTCGATTCCTATGCCGAGGTTCCCCGGAACGTGGCGGAAGAGATCATTAAGAAGATCCGTGGCGAGTGACCCGATCACCGGGCGCGGAGTTATAGACACAATCAGCAATCCACCCACGTCGATCACTGCGTCAGAGTCAGTGGCGATACGTAACAAGTCCAACAGGAGGACCCCCAGTGGCGAAGGCTAAGTTCGAGCGGAGCAAGCCGCACGTCAACATCGGCACCATTGGTCACATTGACCACGGCAAGACGACGTTGACCGCTGCGATCTCTAAGGTTCTGCACGACAAGTACCCGACTGAGAACCCGAACACCGAGGCGTTCGATCAGATCGACAAGGCGCCGGAAGAGAAGCAGCGCGGCATCACGATCTCGATCGCACACATCGAGTACCAGACGGAGAAGCGTCACTACGCCCACGTCGACTGCCCCGGACACGCTGACTACGTGAAGAACATGATCACGGGTGCAGCGCAGATGGACGGCGCGATCCTGGTGGTGGCGGCGACCGACGGTCCGATGCCGCAGACCAAGGAGCACGTGCTCCTGGCCCGCCAGGTCGGCGTGCCCTACATCGTGGTCGCGCTGAACAAGTCCGACATGGTGGACGACGAGGAGATCATGGAGCTCGTCGAGATGGAGGTCCGCGAGCTGCTGTCCTCCTACGAGTTCCCCGGTGACGACCTGCCCGTCGTGCGCATCTCGGCGTTGAAGGCGCTGGAGGGCGACGAGAAGTGGGCCGAGAGCGTGGCCGAGCTGATGGACCAGGTGGATGAATACATCCCCGAGCCCGAGCGCGACCTCGACAAGCCGTTCATGATGCCGGTCGAAGACGTGTTCACGATCACCGGCCGCGGCACCGTGGTCACCGGTCGCATCGACCGCGGTGTGCTGAAGGTCAACTCCGAGGTCGAGATCGTCGGCATTCACACCGGCCCGCCGGCCAAGACGATCGTCACCGGTGTCGAGATGTTCCGCAAGCTGCTCGACGAAGGTCGTGCGGGTGAAAACGTCGGCCTGTTGCTGCGTGGCACCAAGCGCGAGGATGTCGAGCGCGGACAGGTCGTCTGCAAGCCCGGCTCCATCACGCCGCACACCGAGTTCGAGGCGAACGTCTACATCCTGTCCAAGGAAGAAGGCGGACGGCACACCCCGTTCTACGACAGCTACCGTCCCCAGTTCTACTTCCGTACCACGGACGTGACTGGCGTCGTCAGCCTGTCCGAGGGCACCGAGATGGTCATGCCCGGCGACAACATCCCCATGGTTGTCACGCTGATTCAGCCCATCGCCATGGAGGAAGGCCTCATGTTCAACATTCGTGAGGGCGGCCGCACCGTGGGAGCTGGACGGGTCACCAAGATCCTGAAGTAGTAGAGCGTCACCGCAGTAGAGCGTCACCGCAGTAGGGCGCTACCGCACAGCACGAAGGGGACTCGGGCCAATTGGCTCGAGTCCCCTTCGTGCGTTCCCGCCGTAACCGTGGACTCCGCGTTCGTGCCGTTGCGTGGGACGAGGCAGGAGTGGCGAAGACCACATACGGCGTGGCGTGGACAATTTGGGTGCCGGCGGGGGCTATGGCACACTGGACAGGTTGCTTGATGCGCGACGGTGATCCATGTCATCGGAGCCGGTCATCTGACACGCCCCATTGTGGCTTCACTTTCGAGTGCGGTCGCACGGGCGGGTGATGACAGCACAAGCCCCGGCCGTGCCGGGTTCCGGAACACCCTACGAACGTCAGTAGTTCGTGGTGAGCCCTGTGGGGCGGGCGACACGCCCGACCTCGGGGGCCGGACCTTCAGCACGATCGGGTTGGAACTGTAAGCGGACGACGAGAGAGAGTCAGACAGCGATGGCGGGACAGAAGATCCGCATCCGGCTTAAGTCATACGACCACGAGGTCATTGACAGCTCGGCGCGCAAGATTGTCGACACGGTGACCCGTGCCGGCGCGACCGTGGTCGGCCCGGTGCCGTTGCCGACGGAGAAGAACGTGTTCTGCGTCATTCGGTCGCCCCACAAATACAAGGACAGCCGCGAGCACTTCGAGATGCGCACGCACAAGCGGCTCATCGACATCGTCGACCCGACCCCCAAAGCGGTCGACTCGTTGATGCGTCTCGACCTGCCGGCTGACGTCAACATCGAAATCAAGCTCTGAGGGGAGGAGCCACCATGACAACGACTATCGAACGCACCGTGACCGGCATGCTGGGCGAAAAGCTCGGTATGACGCAGGTGTGGGACGCCGAGAACCGGCTGATCCCCGTGACCGTCATCAAGGCCGGCCCGTGCGTCGTCACGCAGGTGCGTCAAGCACAGACGGATGGCTACGACGCCATTCAGATCGCGTTCGGCGCCATCGACCCGCGCAAGGTGAACCAGCCCATGAAGGGCCACTTCGCCAAGGCGGGGGTGACCCCCCGTCGACACCTGATCGAGGTGCGCACCGCTGGTGCGGCGGAATACTCGCTCGGCCAGGAGCTGACCGTCGAGGCCTTTGCCGACGGACAGCAGGTCGACGTGACCGGGACCACCAAGGGGAAGGGTTTTGCCGGCGTGATGAAGCGGCACAACTTCCACGGGGTCAGTTCCTCGCACGGATCTCACAAGAACCACCGCAAGCCCGGCTCGATCGGTGGCTGCGCCACCCCGGGTCGTGTGTTCAAGGGCCAACGGATGGCCGGCCGGATGGGTGGCGAGCGCCAGACCACGGCCAACCTCACGGTGCACGCGGTGGACGCTGACAAAGGTTTGCTGTTGATCAAGGGTGCCGTCCCCGGTTCTCGAGGCAGCGTCGTCCTGGTTCGCTCGGCCGCGAAGGGGGCCTGACATGACTACCATCACTGTGACCAAGCCCACTGGTGAAGACGCTGGTTCGGTGGAGCTGCCGGAAGGCATCTTCGACGTGCAGACCAACGTCCCGTTGATCCACCAGGTGGTTGTCGCCCAGCTCGCCGCAGCGCGTGCGGGCACCCACTCGACCAAGACCCGCGGGGAGGTGCGTGGCGGTGGGCGCAAGCCCTACCGGCAGAAGGGCACCGGTCGCGCGCGTCAAGGTTCGACCCGCGCGCCGCAGTTCGCTGGTGGTGGCGTGGTTCACGGACCGCAGCCTCGTGACTACAGCCAGCGCACCCCTAAGAAGATGAAGGCTGCCGCGTTGCGCGGTGCCCTTTCGGACCGGGCGCGAAACGGTCGCATTCACTGCCTGACGGCGTTGGTCGAAGCGGATGCGCCTTCGACCAAGGCGGCGGCAGCGGCCTTGACCGGCCTGACCGAGCGGTCGAACTTGTTGGTTGTCATCGACCGCGAGGACACGCTGGGGAACATGAGCCTGCGCAACCTGAACGATGTGCACGTCTTGTTCGTCGACCAGCTCAACACCTACGACGTGTTGTGCTCCGATGACGTGGTGTTCACCCAGTCCGCGTTGACGGCGTTCATCGATAACCACGTTCCCTCGCGACGGGCACCCGTCGCGACGACGGAGACCACGCAGGAGGACGCGGAATGAGCATTCCCGCCGTGAACAAGGATCCGCGTGACGTGCTGATCTCCCCAGTCGTGTCGGAAAAGTCCTACGCGCTGCTCGATCAAGGCAAGTACACCTTCGTGGTGGACCCTCGGTCGAACAAGTCCGAGGTCAAGCGAGCGGTGGAGTCGATCTTCGGCGTCAAGGTCGAGTCGGTCCACACGCTGAACCGTCGTGGCAAGACGCGTCGCACGCGCTTTGGCACGGGCAAGCGCAAAGACACCAAGCGCGCCATCGTGACCCTCAAAGAAGGCAGCATCGACATCTTCGGCACGCTCTAAGCGCCGAGAGCTCGAGACCAGAAACCTAAGGACTGCAAAGACATATGGCTATCCGCAAGTACAAGCCGACTACGCCGGGCCGTCGTGGCTCCAGCGTCGCCGACTTCGTCGAGGTCACCCGCTCCACGCCGGAGAAGTCGTTGGTCCGCCCGCTGAGCAAGACCGGTGGGCGCAACGCCTCCGGTCGGATCACGACCCGGCACATCGGTGGCGGTCACAAGCGTGCGTATCGCGTTATCGACTTCCGTCGGGCCGACAAGGACGGGGTCAACGCGAAGGTTGCCCACATCGAGTACGACCCGAACCGCACCGCTCGCATTGCGCTGCTGCACTATGTCGACGGCGAGAAGCGCTACATCATCGCCCCGAACAAGCTGAAGCAGGGCGACACCATCGAGAACGGTCCCTCGGCTGACATCAAGCCGGGCAACAACCTTCCGCTGCGCAACATCCCGGTCGGGACGGTGCTCCACGGGATCGAACTTCGTCCCGGTGGCGGCGCCAAGATCGCCCGTTCCGCGGGCACCCGCGTGCAGCTCGTGGCCAAAGAGTCGGGCATGGCTCAGTTGCGGATGCCCTCCGGGGAAATCCGCAACGTGGACGCCCGGTGCCGCGCCAGCGTGGGTGAGGTCGGCAACGCCGAGCAGAGCAACATCAACTGGGGAAAGGCCGGCCGGATGCGCTGGAAGGGCAAGCGCCCGACCGTGCGTGGTGTCGTGATGAACCCGGTCGACCACCCCCACGGTGGTGGCGAAGGCAAGACCTCCGGTGGACGTCACCCGGTGAGCCCATGGGGTCAGCCTGAAGGCCGTACCCGTCATCCAAACAAGCCAAGCGACAAGATGATCGTGCGTCGCCGCCGCAAGAAGCGCTGAGTAGGGAGTTCGCGAAGTTATGCCTCGTAGTCTGAAGAAGGGTCCCTTCGTCGACGACCACCTGACCAAAAAGGTGGACGCCATGAACGAAAAGGGCACCAAATCGGTGATCAAGACGTGGTCACGCCGCTCGATGATCACGCCCGACATGCTCAGCCACACGCTCGCGGTGCATGACGGCCGCAAGCACGTCCCGGTCTTCGTGACCGAGTCGATGGTGGGGCACAAGTTGGGCGAATTCGCTCCTACTCGGACCTTCAAAGGTCACGAGAAGGATGACCGGAAGGGGCGTCGCCGATGAGCACCGCCGAAGTCGACATCGACACCACGCAGGCTCGGGCTCAGGCTCGCTTCGTGCGGATCACGCCGATGAAGGCGCGTCGCGTCGTGGACCTGGTCCGGGGCAAGCGCGTTCCTGAAGCGGTCGCCATCCTGCAGTTCGCCCCGCAAGCGGCCAGTGAGCAGGTGCTCAAGGTCCTGCAGTCTGCAGTCGCCAACGCGCGCTACCGCGCTGACGCCACGGCGCAGGCGTTCGACGAGACCAACCTCGTCGTGACCTCGGCCTTCGTGGACGAGGGGCCGACCATGAAGCGGTTCCGTCCGCGGGCCCAGGGTCGGGCCAGTCAAATTCTCAAGCGCACGAGCCACATCACCGTGGTCGTGGGCGAATCCGCTACTCGCGCCAAGGGAGGTGGTCGCTGATGGGTCAAAAGATCAACCCGAACGGCTATCGCCTGGGAATCACGACCGATCACCGCAGCCGCTGGTTCGCAGACTCCACCAAGGCGGGGCAGCGTTACCGCGACTACGTCAAGGAAGACGTTGCGATCCGCGCGTTGATGTCCACCGGTATGGACCGGGCCGGCATCTCCAAGGTGGAGATCGAACGCACCCGTGACCGCGTCCGCGTCGACATCCACACCGCACGTCCCGGCATCGTGATCGGGCGACGGGGGGCCGAAGCCGACCGCATTCGCGGTGAGCTGGAGAAGCTCACCGGCAAGCAGGTTCAGCTGAACATCCTCGAGGTGAAGAACCCGGAGATGGATGCGCAGCTGGTGGCGCAGGGCATCGCCGAGCAGCTCGCTGCTCGCGTGACCTTTCGACGCGCCATGCGCAAAGGGATGCAGTCTGCCCAGCGAGCCGGGGCCAAGGGCATCCGGATCCAGTGCTCCGGTCGTCTCGGCGGCGCGGAGATGTCGCGTTCTGAGTTCTACCGTGAGGGCCGCGTGCCGTTGCACACGCTGCGCGCCAACATCGACTACGGCTTCTATGAGGCCAAGACGACGTTCGGTCGCATCGGCGTCAAGGTGTGGATCTACAAGGGCAACCTGACCGCCAAGGAACTGGCGCGCGAGGAGGCAACGGCTGCTCCTTCACGTGGTGGGGCCCGGGGCCGACGTGATGCCGACCGTCCGGGTGGGCGTCCCGCTCGCCGTGGCGATCGCCCCGAGCGCTCCGATGCTCCCGCCCGGGTCGGTGGTGGCGCAGAAACTGCCGCGAACACCTCGACCGGCGAACCAGCTGCCGTGGGTGCCGAGGCATCCGTCGAGGCGCCCGCCAGCACTGAAGGAGGTCAGTCCTGATGTTGATCCCGCGCCGAGTGCGCTACCGCAAGCAGCATCACCCTGGTCGCAGCGGGGCCGCCAAGGGCGGCACCAGCATCGCCTTCGGTGACTACGGCATCCAGGCTCTGGAGCCGGCATACGTCACCAACCGACAGATCGAGTCCGCGCGTATTGCCATGACGCGGTACATCAAGCGTGGCGGAAAGGTCTGGATCAACATCTACCCGGACCGTCCGCTGACCAAGAAGCCCGCCGAAACCCGTATGGGATCTGGTAAGGGCTCACCCGAATGGTGGGTGGCCAACGTCAAGCCAGGTCGCATCCTGTTCGAGCTCTCGGGAGTGTCCGAAGAGGTTGCTCGCGAAGCGATGCGGCTTGCCATGCACAAACTGCCGATGAAGTGCCGCTTCGTCGCGCGTGAAGGAGGGGACCTCTGATGGCGATTGGATCAAAGGACCTGACCCCGGAGCAGCTGCGCGGGCTCGAGGGTGACCCGTTGCGCGATGCGCTGACCGAGGCGAAGAAGGAACTGTTCAATCTGCGGTTCCAGTCCGCCACCGGTCAGTTGGAAAGCCACGGCCGACTGCGCGCGGTGCGCCGTGACATCGCCCGGATCTACACCGAGATGCGTGAGCGCGAGCTCGGGATCGGGCGCGAGGCTCCCGCCGCCGAGCCTGAGACAGAGTCAACAGCGACGAAGGAAGAGGTGAGTTGATGAGCGAAACCCCAGCAACCCCGGCCGAGCAGACCGCGGATGAGGGCGACGTTGCTCGCAACTACCGCAAGGTGCGCCAGGGCTACGTGTTGTCCGACAAGATGGACAAGACCGTTGTCGTGTCGGTTGAGGACCGCGTCAAGCACGCGCTCTACGGCAAGGTGCTGCGTCGCAGCTCCAAGGTGAAGGCCCATGACGAGGCCAACGACGCCGGAATCGGCGACCTGGTGCAGATCATGGAGACGCGGCCGATCTCGGCGACCAAGCGTTGGCGGGTCGTTCAGATCCTCGAGCGCGCTAAGTAACGAGCACCACATCCACAGCGTTATTCGACAGCAAAGTTCGGCAAGGCTTGCCCGGCAGGTCCGGGAGAGAACCGGCTCGACGACAGGAGTTCGACAGTGATCCAGCATGAGTCGCGGCTACGTGTCGCGGACAACACCGGCGCGAAGGAGATCTTGTGCATTCGTGTGCTCGGTGGCTCCGGCCGTCGGTACGCCAGCATCGGTGACACCATCGTGGCGACGGTGAAGGACGCCATTCCCGGCGGCAACGTCAAAAAGGGCGAGGTCGTCAAGGCGGTGATCGTGCGCACCCGGAAGGAGCGTCGGCGTCCCGACGGTTCCTACATCAAGTTTGACGAGAACGCTGCGGTGCTTCTCAAGAACGATGGCGATCCTCGTGGCACCCGCATCTTTGGTCCAGTGGGCCGTGAACTGCGTGACAAGCGCTTCATGCGCATCGTCTCGCTCGCACCGGAGGTGATCTGACATGGCAAAGCTCAAGATCAAAAAAAATGACCTGGTGCAGGTGATCTCGGGTCGGGTGCCCGCCAAGGGCGGGGATCGCGGCAAACAGGGTCGCGTCATCCAGGTGTACCCGGAGACCAGCCGGGTGCTGGTCGAGGGCATCAACCGGGTCACCAAGCACACCAAGGCCAGTGGCGACCGTGGGGTCAACACCGGTGGCATGCAGGTGACCGAGGCTCCGATCCACATCAGCAACGTGGCGGTCGTCGATCCGGAGACCAAGAAGCCGAGCCGAGTGGGTGTGCGCGTGGAGCAGGTGACCGAAGACGGTGTCACCACCACGCAGCGTGTCCGGTATGCCGTGCGCTCGGGTAAGGATTTGTGATGAGCACTGAGACAGTAGAGACCACAGCAGTCGAGACCACGAACACCACCGGTGCGGTGGGCTCGCCGCGTTTGCAGACCCGCTATCGCGAAGAGATCGTGCCGGCGTTGATCGAGGAGTTCAGCCTCGGCAACCCGATGCAGGTCCCCGGGGTCGTCAAGATCACCGTAAACATGGGGGTCGGCGAGGCCGCTCGCGACAGCAAGTTGATCGAGGGCGCCATTCGCGACCTGGCCACCATCACCGGCCAGAAGCCGGCGGTGACCAAGGCCCGCAAGTCGATCGCGCAGTTCAAGCTGCGTGAGGGGATGCCGATCGGCGCCCACGTGACGCTGCGCGGGGACCGGATGTGGGAGTTCCTGGATCGGGTGTTGTCCTTGGCCTTGCCCCGCATCCGCGACTTCCGCGGTTTGTCGCCGAAGCAGTTCGACGGTCGCGGCAACTACACCTTCGGTCTGACCGAGCAGTCGATGTTCCACGAGATCGACCAGGACAAGATCGACCGGGTGCGTGGGATGGACATCACTGTCGTCACCACCGCCACCACCGATGATGAGGGTCGCGCGTTGCTGCGCCACCTCGGCTTCCCGTTCAAGGAGAACTGATAGTGGCTAAGACTGCACTGGTCAACAAGGCCAACCGCAAGCCAAAGTTCAAGGTACGCGGATACACGCGTTGCCAGCGGTGCGGACGTCCGCACTCGGTCTATCGCAAGTTCGGCCTGTGCCGGATCTGCCTGCGCGAGATGGCGCACGCCGGCGAACTGCCCGGTGTCACCAAGTCCAGCTGGTAACTCCTTTTCACTTCTGACCACATCGCAACAACATCGTAGGTCGGTCGCTCCCGCTGAGGTGGGCATGACTGAAACCACGATGAGGAAGGGCGAGTAGCCCCATGACCATGACCGACCCGATTGCGGACATGTTGACCCGCATCCGCAACGCCAACTCGGCGCACAAGGATGACGTGCGTATGCCGTTCTCCAAGCTGAAGTCGCACATTGCCGAAATTCTGCAGGCCGAGGGCTACATCGCCGGCTGGTCTGTCGAAGAGGCTCCCGTCGGCAAGACACTGGCGATCGACCTGAAGTACGGGCCGAACCGCGAGCGTTCGATCGCCGGTGTGCGTCGAGTGTCCAAGCCCGGACTGCGCGTCTACGCCAAGTCCACCAATCTGCCTCGAGTCCTCGGCGGTCTGGGAGTGGCGATCATCTCCACCTCGACCGGCTTGTTGACCGATAAGCAGGCCAACTCGAAAGGCGTAGGTGGGGAAGTCCTCGCCTACGTCTGGTAAGTCAGGGAGGTAGCGCAGATGTCACGTATCGGACGACTTCCGATCACTATCCCCGCCGGTGTCGATATCGCGATCGAGGGCCAGGACGTCATGGTCAAGGGCCCCAAGGGCCAGTTGGCGCTGACGGTCAGCACACCGATCACGGTCGACAAGGCCGAAGACGGCACGATCACGGTCAACCGTCCCAACGACGAACGGCAGTCCCGTTCGTTGCACGGCCTGACTCGCAGCCTGATCTCCAACATGGTCGAGGGTGTGACCCAGGGTTACACCAAGAACCTGGAGATCCACGGCACTGGTTACCGAGTGCTGGCCCGGGGCTCGGACCTCGAGTTCGCGCTCGGGTTCAGTCACTCCGTTCCGGTGAGTGCACCGGATGGGATCACCTTCACGGTGACCAACCCCACCCGCTTCTCGGTCTCCGGGATCGACAAGCAGCAGGTCGGCGAGGTCGCGGCAAACATCCGCAAGTTGCGTCGCCCCGAGCCCTACAAGGGCAAGGGCGTGCGTTATGAAGGCGAACGCATCCGCCGCAAGGTCGGAAAGGCTGGTAAGTAAGCCATGGCAATGATCATCAAGAGGGCCAAGGGGAAGAGCGCGTCGCGCGCTCGCAGGCACACCCGTCTTCGCAAGAAGATCACCGGCACGCCCGAGCGTCCCAGGTTGGTCGTCAACCGTTCGACCCGGCACGTCTTCGTGCAGCTGGTCGACGACACGACCAGCACCACGCTGGCCAGCGCATCCACGATGGAAGCCGACCTGCGCAAGAGCGATGAGGACAAGACGGCCAAGGCGTCGAAGGTGGGCGAACTGCTCGCCCAGCGCGCCAAGGCGGCCGGGGTGGACACGGCGGTCTTCGACCGCGGAGGCAACCGGTATGCCGGTCGTGTCGCTGCGATCGCCGATGGTGCCCGCGAAGGCGGTCTGTCCCTGTGAACGCAATTGTGAACTCGATCCATACTGATCTGAAGAGGAACGTCTGATGGCTGCAGAGCAGCAAGGTCGCGGCGCCGGGACCGGCGCCGCCGGCGGAAACAGTCGCAACGACAGTCGAAGTGGCGGTCGTGATGGTGGTCGCGGTGGACGCGATGGCGGTCGCGGTGGCCGTGAGGACGACCGCAACCAGTACCTGGAGCGCGTCGTCACCATCAACCGAGTCTCCAAGGTGGTCAAGGGAGGTCGCCGGTTCAGCTTCACCGCGCTCGTCGTGGTCGGTGACGGCGACGGAACGGTCGGCGTCGGATACGGCAAGGCCAAAGAGGTGCCCGCCGCGATCTCCAAGGGCGTGGAAGAAGCAAAGAAGAACTTCTTCCGCGTGCCGCGCATCGCCGGCACGATCCCGCACCCGGTGCAGGGTGAGGCGGCCGCGGGAGTGGTCATGCTGCGCCCGGCCAGCCCGGGTACCGGGGTCATCGCCGGTGGACCCGTGCGTGCGGTGTTGGAGTGTGCCGGCATTCACGACGTGTTGAGCAAGTCACTCGGCTCGAACAACGCCATCAACATCGTGCACGCCGCAGTCCAGGCGCTGCACGAGCTGGAAACCCCGGAGTCGGTGGCGGCACGCCGTGGCCTTCCCCTGGAGCATGTGGCCCCGGCCGCCATGCTGCGGGCCCGCGCAGAGGCAGGTGCCTGATGGCCCAGTTAAAGGTGACCCAGACCAAATCGGGCATCGGTGGTAAGCACATGCACAGGGAGACGTTGCGATCCTTGGGCCTGAAGCGCATCGGTGACACCGTCGTGAAGCAGGACCGTCCCGAGTTTCGTGGGATGGTCCGAACGGTCCGCCACTTGGTGACCGTCGAGGAGGTTGACTGATCATGGCAAAGACCACAACTGACGCCGGTGCGGCGCGAAGCCCCGAGAACGGCCGCGCGCTGAAGGTGCATCACCTGCGCCCCGCCCCGGGGGCCAAGACCGCAAAGACCCGCGTGGGTCGAGGTGAGGGCAGCAAGGGCAAGACCGCTGGCCGCGGCACCAAGGGCACCAAGGCCCGCTACCAGGTGCCCGAGTCCTTCGAGGGCGGTCAGACGCCCATGCACATGCGTCTGCCCAAGCTGCGCGGGTTCACCAACCCGTTCAAGACGACATACCAGGTGGTGAACCTGGGTCAGCTCGCGTCCCTCTTCCCTCAGGGTGGCGCGGTGAGCGTGGCCGACCTGGTGGCCAAGGGCGCGGTGCGCAAGGACCAGCCCGTCAAGATTTTGGGCGATGGCGAGATCTCGGTGGCTGTGCAGGTCACGGCCGACAAGTTCTCGGCTTCGGCCAAGGAAAAGATCGAGGGCGCCGGGGGATCGGTGTCCTCACCGCAGGACTGACCTTCGGCGATCCGCGTCCGTGGGCCTGACAGGCCCGCGAATGCGTGCCCGACACGACGTCGATGCCCCGACCGCTACGTCAGCGATCGGGGCTTCGACGTCCACCTGCGGGTGCTATCGTCGCCCGGTCCGGGCCCTGATCCCATCGGACTGGAACTCACAAGGGGATTACCGAGGAGGATCAAGTCGTGCTCTCCGCGTTCGCGCGGGCGTTCCGGACGCCCGATCTTCGAAAGAAGATCCTATTCACGCTGTCCATCATGGCGTTGTTCCGGTTGGGGTCTCACATCCCTGCGCCAGGCATCGACTACAGCCTGGTGCAACAGTGCCAGGCGGTCGCTGGGGCCTCGCAGAACTCGGTCCTGGGGTTCGCGAACCTGTTCAGTGGCGGCGCGTTGCTGCAGCTGTCGGTGTTCGCGCTCGGGATCATGCCCTACATCACGGCCGCTATCATCACGCAGTTGCTGACCGTGGTGATTCCGCGGTTCGAGGCGTTGAAGAAGGAAGGCCAGGCGGGCCAGACGAAGATGACGCAGTACACGCGTTATCTGACGATCGGCCTCGCCGTGCTGCAGTCCTCCACGCTGGTCACCTTCGCTCGCAACCCGGAGAACCTCTTCGGCGCGAGCTGCAGCACCGTGATGCCGGATGAGTCCTGGCCCGTGATCGTCATGATGGTGCTGACCATGACGGCGGGGACCAGCCTGATCATGTGGCTGGGGGAGCTGATCACCGAGAAGGGGATCGGAAACGGTATGTCGTTGCTGATCTTCACCGCGATCGCGGCCGGCTTCCCGGGTTCGCTCGTGGCCATCCAGCAGCAGTCCTGGGGCACGTTCGTGTTCGTCATGGCCCTGGGGCTCGTCGTGATCACGCTGGTGGTCTTCGTCGAGCAGTGCCAGCGCCGCATCCCGGTGCAGTACGCGAAACGGATGATCGGTCGCCGCCAGTACGGCGGCACGTCGACCTATATCCCGCTGAAGCTGAACATGGCGAACGTGATCCCGATCATCTTCGCGAGCTCGATCCTGACGCTGCCGACGCTGGTGGCCGGGTTCAACCGGAGCACGACGGGGGTGTCCCCGGGGTGGGTCACCTGGATCGAGAACAACCTCGGTGTCGCGGCGAGCGGGTCATCCTGGATCTACATGGTGGTGTATTCGGCATTGATCATCTTCTTCACGTTCTTCTACGTCTCGGTGACCTTCAACCCGGTGGACGTCGCGGACAACATGAAGAAGTACGGGGGGTTCATCCCCGGAATCCGTGCCGGGCGACCCACCGCGGAATACCTCGAGTTCGTCATCTCGCGGATCACCACGGTCGGTGCCATCTATCTTGCGGCACTGGCTCTGCTGCCGCTGATCGCGTTGAATACGTTGAACGTCTCGCAGAACTTCCCGTTCGGCGGCGCGTCCATCCTGATCGTGGTGGGTGTCGGACTGCAGACGGTGAAGCAGATCGAGTCTCAACTACAGCAGCACGACTACGAAGGGTTCCTCCGCTGATGCGACTTCTCATCCTCGGCGCTCCGGGCGCGGGCAAGGGCACGCAGGCTGCGCGCATTGCCGAACGACTCGAGATCCCCGCCATATCCACCGGCGACATCTTCCGGAAGAACATCGCCGAGGAGACCGAGCTCGGGCTGAAGGTCAAGTCGATCCTGTCCTCGGGCGGATTCGTGCCCGACGACGTCACCATTGCCATCGTGCGCGATCGGCTGGCCGAGGCAGATGCGCACCGTGGCTTCCTGTTGGACGGCTTCCCGCGCACCCCCGGTCAGGTGGAAGCCCTCGACGAGATGCTCAGCGATCAGGGTGCCGCCCTCGATGCCGTGGTCGAGCTGACGGTGGACACCGACGAAGTGGTGCAGCGTCTGCTGAAGCGCGCCCACGACCAAGGACGATCCGATGACACCGAAGACGTTATTCGGGAGCGGATGAACCTGTATGCCGAGGAGACGGCGCCGCTGTCCACCATCTACCGCTCCCGTGGTGTGCTCATCCACGTCGACGGCATGGGCGAGGTGGACGAGGTCACCGACCGGGTCTTCGCCGCGCTCGACTCCGTCGGCGATCCCGCCTGAGGGACGCCGCGATGCTCAGCGACGTCTCGGCCATGAAGAACCACCTCGTAGGCTCCTGATGTCGTTTCTCCGTCGTCCCAAGATCGAAGCCAAGAGCCCTGACCAGATCCGCCTCATGAGACAGGCCGGCCTCGTGGTTGCCGACACATTGGCCCTGGCTCGTGAGATGGCGGTGGCCGGAACCACGACTCGACAACTCGATGCCGCCGCGGAAGCCGCGATCCGGTCGGCCGGGGCGACCCCGTCCTTCAAGGGCTACTTCGGCTTTCCCGCCTCCTTGTGCATCAGCGTGAACGACGAGGTGGTGCACGGCATACCTGGGGAGCGTGTGCTGGCCGACGGCGACCTGGTATCGATCGACTGCGGCGCCATCGTTGCCGGGTGGCACGGAGACGCGGCGCTGAGTCTTATCGTCGGGGGCATCGACAGCCCGGCTGCGCGGCCACAGGACGTCGCACTGATGCAGGACACCGACTCGGCCCTCTGGGCCGGGATCGGGGCCCTGGTCTCGGGCGAGCGACTGTTCGACGTCGGAGACGCTGTGGAGGCGTGCGTCGAAGAGTCAGCACGAGGACGTGCGGCGCAGGGGCAGCCGCTGACCTACGGCATCGTGGAGGACTTCGTGGGTCACGGGATCGGCACGTCGATGCACATGGATCCGCACATCCCGAACTACGCCGTCGAGGGCAAAGGGCCGCTCGTCCCGGTGGGAGCGACCGTCGCGATCGAGCCCATGGTCACGCTGGGCACGATCGACACTCGCACCTTGGGCGACGACTGGACCGTCGTCACGGCCGACGGGTCACGGGCGGCGCATTGGGAACACACGGTGGCCGTCACCCGGTCCGGGGTGTGGGTGCTCACCGCCCACGACGGTGGTGAGGCCGCTCTCGGCGGCGGTCGCGCTTCGTATGCCCCACTCGACTAGGTGCCGCCACCTTCGGATGAGTCAACGAACTCCGGTACGCGGGCATCTCGGGCGTGAGTGAACGCGGCGATTCGCGCAGGACTCATCGGGTGACGTAGACTGATCTGTCGGCCCTTCGAGGGCCTCTTTTGTGTGCAGTCAGCAGTCAACCCAGCGGAGGATAGAACAGCCTATGGCGAAGAAGGACGGCGTCATCGAGATCGAGGGCACGGTAGTCGAGTCCCTCCCGAACGCAAACTTTCGGGTCGAGCTGAGCAACGGTCACATCGTGCTCGCTCACATCTCGGGCAAGATGCGTCAGCACTACATTCGTATCCTCCCCGAGGACCGCGTTGTGGTGGAGCTCAGCCCGTACGACCTCACCCGTGGCCGCATCGTCTTCCGCTACCGCTGAACAGCACACGGCACGACCGCACCACCAGCACGGCCAAGAATGAGCACGATGTCACCGTTCACACCCAGATCGAAAGATGGCAACTGAAGCTATGAAGGTTCAGCCGAGCGTCAAGAAGATCTGCGACAAGTGCAAGGTGATCCGCCGTAACGGGCGGGTCATGGTGATCTGCGAAAACCTGCGCCACAAACAGCGCCAGGGCTGACGCAGCGTCACCAGCACCTCGCGGGCTTCATCGCACGCACAACGCAATAGGCAGCACCCGACCCCCGAAACACGGGACGTCACCCTTGGCGCGGAGGCCAAGGACCGCAGGGCGAAAGCCCGTCACGAAGATGCGGACCGGTGTTGCACCAGACCTCCGTTGAGACACACAGGAGCACCACACCATGGCACGACTTATTGGTGTCGACCTGCCGCGTGAAAAGCGCGTCGAGGTCGCACTGACCTACATTTTCGGCGTCGGGCGCACTCGCGCCGACTCCACGCTGGCGGCCACGGGCGTCGACCCGTCCGTCCGCGTGAAAGACCTCACCGACGAGCAACTGGTGTTGCTGCGGGACCACCTCGAGGAGAACTTCCGCCTCGAAGGTGACTTGCGCCGCGAGGTTGCCGCCGACATTCGCCGCAAGGTGGAGATCGGCAGTTATCAGGGCATCCGGCATCGTCGCGGACTGCCCGTTCACGGTCAGCGCACCAAGACCAACGCGCGCACTCGCAAGGGTCCCAAGCGGACTGTCGCCGGCAAGAAGAAGGTCACCAAGTAGCCGCGGCTGCTTGGTCCTAGAGGAGATTGACGTATGCCCCCCAAGAGCCGTAGTACGGCCGGCGCCCGCAAGGTGCGTCGCAAGGAAAAGAAGAACATCGCCTTCGGGCAAGCTCACATCAAGAGCACCTTCAGCAACACGATCGTGACGATCACCGACCCCACCGGTGCGGTCATCGCATGGGCCTCCTCAGGCCAGGTCGGATTCAAGGGATCGCGGAAGTCCACCCCGTATGCCGCGCAGATGGCCGCCGAGGCAGCTGCCCGCCGGGCCATGGAGCACGGGATGCGCAAGGTCGATGTGTTCGTCAAAGGCCCAGGTTCGGGCCGCGAGACGGCTATTCGATCCCTGACCGCAGCCGGCCTCGAAGTCGGCGCGATCAGTGATGTCACCCCGCAGGCGCATAACGGTGTGCGCCCGCCCAAGAAGCGTCGCGTCTGAGCGCCGGAAGGTAAAGGTAAGCAAACATGGCCCGTTACACCGGCCCCATCACCAAGAAGTCCCGTCGACTCAAGGTCGACCTCGTCGGCGGAGACAAGAACTTCGATCTACGTCCCTTCCCCCCGGGTCAACACGGCCGTCGCCGGACCCAGGAGAAGGAATACCTCACCCAGCTGCAGGAGAAGCAGAAGGCCCGCTTCACCTACGGCGTGATGGAAAAGCAGTTCCGTCGCTACTACGAAGAAGCGGCCAAGCGTCCCGGCAAGACCGGTGACAACCTGCTGACCATCTTGGAGTCGCGGTTGGACAACGTCATCTACCGCGCCGGACTGGCCCGCACCCGTCGTGCCGCCCGTCAGCTGGTGACGCACGGGCACTTCCACGTCAACGGTCAGCGGGTCGACGTTCCGTCGTATCGCGTGCAGACCTACGACATCATCGAGGTCCGTCCCAAGTCGGTGCAGACTCTGCCGATCGAGCTGGCTCGCCAGACCTTCGGTGACCGCCCCATCCCCGCGTGGATGAAGGTCGTGCCCGGAAGCCTGCAGATCCTGATCCATCAGATCCCGACGCGTGCTCAGATCGATACCATTCTGACTGAGCAGCTGATCGTGGAGCTGTACTCCAAGAACTGATACGCGCGGGGCCCTGGGCCCCGTGTCCTGTGCCACGCGTCCGGTCCACTCTCGGGCGCACGAGACACATGAGGTATGCGGTGAGTTCGGCCTCGGCCGGCGCTCACCGCATACCTGTGGTCAGGTCCGCAGACAGAGACGGACCTGGTCCCGGAGCCTCACGGCTTCACCTCACTGGGCATCAAATAGCGGGTGCCCGTGGAAAGGAAGATTCACTGTGCTGATTGCTCAGCGTCCCACCCTGTCCGAGGAGGTCGTCTCCGATGCCCGCTCGCGGTTCACCATTGAGCCCCTCGAGCCCGGCTTCGGCTACACCCTCGGCAACTCCCTGCGCCGCACCCTGCTCTCCAGCATCCCCGGCGCATCGTTGACCAGCATCCGCATCGACGGCGTGCTGCACGAGTTCTCCACCATCCCCGGGGTGAAAGAGGACGTCACCGAGATCATCCTCAACCTCAAGAGTCTGGTGGTTTCCAGCGAGTTCGACGAGCCCGTCGTGATGTATCTGCGCAAGCAGGGCACCGGGGCAGTCACCGCTGCGGACATCGCGCCCCCGGCCGGCGTCGAGGTCCACAACCCCGACCTGCACATCGCCACGCTGAACGACTCCGGCAAGGTCGAGATGGAACTGACGGTCGAGCGCGGCCGCGGATACGTGTCGGCTCAACTGAACAAGTCGATGGATCAGGAGATCGGCCGCATTCCGGTTGACTCGATCTATTCACCGGTGCTGGCGGTGACCTACAAGGTCGAGGCAACCCGCGTCGAGCAGCGCACCGACTTCGACCGTCTGGTGCTCGACGTGGAGACCAAGCGTTCGGTAGCGCCGCGAGACGCCATGGCCTCCGCCGGTCGCACCCTCGTCGAGCTCTTCGGGTTGGCCCGGGAGCTGAACTTCGAGGCTGAGGGCATCGAGATCGGCCCATCCGCCGGCGACGCCGCGTTGGCCTCGGATCTGGCCCTGCCGATCGAAGACTTGGATCTGACCGTGCGCTCCTACAACTGCCTCAAGCGGGAGGGCATCCACACCGTGGGTGAGCTGGTCAGCCGCAGTGAGGCCGACCTGCTCGACATCCGCAACTTCGGCGCCAAGTCGATCGATGAGGTCAAGGACAAGCTCGGCGAGATGAGCCTTGCGCTGAAGGACAGCCCCCCCGGGTTCGATCCCAGCAAGGCCGACTACTCCGAAGACGACTCGTTCGAGGACGAGGGCGACACGAGTTTTGCCGAAGACGAGCAGTACTGATTTTTCGCTGAAGGAGACACAGCAATGCCTACCCCCACGAAGGGCCCGCGTCTTGGCGGCGGTCCGGCGCACGAGCGCCTGATCCTGGCCAATCTCGCGACCGCCCTGTTTGAGCACGACCGCATCACCACCACCGAGGCCAAGGCTAAGCGGATGCGTCCGTTGGCCGAACGCCTGATCACGTTCGCCAAGCGTGGTGACCTGCACGCCCGTCGTCGGGTCATGACGACGATCGGCGACAAGGGCGTGGTGCACCGCTTGTTCACCGAGATCGCTCCGGACATGTCCGAGCGGGCCGGTGGATACACGCGGATCACCAAGATCGCCCCGCGCAAGGGCGACAACGCGCCGATGGCCATCATCGAGCTGGTCCGCGAGCCGATCGCCAAGAAGAAGGTCGTCGAGCAAGCAGAGGGCGCCACCAAGCGCTCTGCTCGTGACCGCACGGCGACCGCCGAGCAGGCCGAGGCCGAGGCGGACTCCGCACCGGTCGAGGCTCCCGACGTCGAGATCGCGGAGCCGGACGCCGACGTGGCCGAGGCCGAGATCGAGCAGGCCGACGCCGCCGAAGAGGCAGGCGTCGAGGTTGCGGCACCCGCCGAGACGGTTGAGATCAACGAAGTGACGACCGGCGACACCACTGAGGCGGCCAACACCAAGTCAGCCGACGCCACGTCGGACGACACCACGTCGGACAACGCCTAGTTCCCGCACGCGATGTCCCGCTGTGATGCCGTCTCGCCCCCTGGGCGGGGCGGCATCGCCGTGCTGAGTGTTCAGTCGTGACGTCGCCGAGGATTCCCATGCGCTCACCGGAGGAGGTGGTGTCGGTGTCGCCGGACCTGCTGCGCCTGCGGATGGATCTGGCGTATGACGGCACCCATTTCTCGGGGTGGGCCACGCAACCCGGATTTCGCACCGTTCAAGAGACCGTCGAGCGGGCCTGGGGAGTCATTCTGCGTGATGATCCTCCGTCCCTGACCGTGGGTGGTCGCACCGACGCCGGAGTGCACGCGCGCGGGTCGGTGGCCCACCTCGACGTGCGCGAATCACGATGGGGGGCGCTCCCGGGCCGGACCCGACGACCGCCCGAAGATTCAGCGTGGGCCCGGCTGTCCGGAGTGCTGCCAGACGATATCGTCGTGCGGCAGGTGCGGGTAGCCCCACCCGGCTTCGACGCTCGATTCTCGGCGCTGCACCGCCGATACACCTATCGCATCTGCGATCGACGGGCGATGGCCGATCCGCTACGCCGGTTCGACACCGTGGAACTCAAGCAAAGCCTGGACGTTGCGGCTATGAACGCAGCGTCGGCCACCCTGTTGGGGCTGCACGACTTCGCGTCCTTCTGCCGCCGGCGCGAGGGCGCCACCACTATCCGCACGCTGGAGCGCTTCTCCTGGACACGGCACAGCGACGGAACCGTGGTGGGGTCGTTGATCGCGGACGCGTTCTGCCACAGCATGGTGCGAGCCCTTGTGGGCGCCGTCATCCCGGTGGGCACCGGGCGTGAAGCGGTCTCGTGGCCGGTCACCGTCCGTGAAGGACGGCGGCGACACTCCGCGGTGACCGTCATGCCCGCGCACGGACTCTGTTTGGAAGAGATCGTCTATCCCAACGACGAAGGAGTTGCCGCGCGGGCCGCGCAGGCTCGCGCGCGGCGCGACGGTCACGTCTACGAGGACTGACCGGCGGTGGGCGCGGTGTCCTACCGCGAGCTGGTGCGAGCGAACTGCCGGACGCAGAGGGGCACGAAGATGACCAGGAGCAGCGTCACGCCGATGAAGACCGTGATCACCGGGTGCTGGATGCCGAAGGTGTCGCGGACGAGCGTGTCCTGGGTGTTGCCGAACAGGTCACGAGCGGCCTGGACCAGCGCCGAGACCGGGTTCCAGTTGGCGAAGATCTCCAACGGTCGGGGCAAACTCTCGGCGGGCACGAACGCGTTCGAGATGAACGTGATCGGAAACAAGATCATGAACGAGGCGTTGTTGATCGTCTCCGGGGTGCGCACGACCATGCCCAGCAGCGCCATCACCCAACTGAAGGCGTAGGAGAACAGCAGCAGCAAGGCGACTCCGGCCAGGAACGACGGCACCCCGTTGGTGAACCGCCACCCCACGACGAATCCGGTCGAGATCATGATGACCATCGATATCGCGTTGAGACACAAGTCCGAGTTGGTGCGCCCGATGAGGACCGCCGACGGGCTCATCGGCAGAGTCCGGAAGCGATCGATCAGACCCTCCTTCAGGTCTTGAGCCATCGCGGCCCCGGAGAAGGTGGAGCCGAACACCACCGTCTGCGCGAAGATGCCGGCCATCAAGAAGTTGGTGTAGTCCGAGCCCTCGATCTGGATGATTCCGCCGTAGACCTGGCTGAACAGCAGCACGAACATGATCGGCTGCAGCACCGCGAAGATGAGCATGTCGGGGCTGCGTTTGATCTTGCTCAGGTTGCGCCAGGTGACGGTCCATCCGTCGGCGAACCAGGTGGACAGCGCCCCGGTGACCTCGGGTTGGTACGGCTCGTGGGCGGACGTGGGGCGCGACGTCACGGTGCTCATGCGGAGATCTCCTGGTCCTGCTGGCGGTCGCCGGCGTCGTCATCGGCTTCGACTTCGGCTCGGTGACCCGTCAAGGTCAGGAATACGTCGTCGAGCGTCGGGCGCCGCATCCCCGCGTCGTGAAGGTCAACTCCCTGGCCGTCCAGACTGGCCAGCACCGCTTGCAACGCCACCGGGCCGCCCTTGACGGTCACGTCCAACTGCCGCTTGTCATCGCTCACCGTCGGTTCGGCGGTGCCGTGCTTGGCGAGGACCTGCCGCGCCGTCTCGGAGTCTTCCTCGCGGACGAGGGAGATGACCACCCGGTGTCCGCCGATCTGGGCCTTCAGCTCATCGGAGGTGCCCGATGCGATCACCCGGCCGGAGTCGATGACCGAGATGTGGTCGGCCAGGTAGTCGGCTTCCTCGAGGTACTGCGTGGTCAGCAGCACCGTGGTCCCGCCTTTGACCAGATCGTTGATGGTCTCCCAGAGGCCGATCCGGCTGCGAGGGTCCAACCCGGTCGTGGGCTCGTCCAAGAAGAGGATGCGCGGGTTGTTGACCAGAGCCCCCGCCAGGTCGATCCGGCGCCGCATGCCACCGGAGAATCCCTTCACCGGCCTGGCGCCGGCCTCGGTGAGTCCGAACATCTCGATGAGCTCGCGGGCCCGCTCGCGGGCTCGCTTGCTGCCCAGGTGGTAGAGCCGGCCGACCATCTCCAAGTTTTCCAACCCGGTGAGGTTTTCGTCCACCGCGGCGTACTGACCCGAGGCTCCGATGATGCGACGCACCGCCCGGGGGTCGGACAGCACGTCGATGCCGTCGACCGTGGCGGTGCCGGAGTCCGGTCGGATCAACGTGTTGAGCACCTTGACGGTCGTGGTCTTGCCTGCGCCGTTCGGTCCGAGCAGTCCCTTGACGGTGCCCTCGGGCACGCTCAGATCCAGACCCGACAGCGCGTGAACGGTGCCTGACCGCGACGAATACGTCTTGGTCAGACCTTGCGCTTCGATGATGGGCACGCGCGGTGCTCCCTTCGTGGCGGACGGGCGAGATGAGGGATGTCATGGTATGCCGGGCCACTGACACACCCCTGACGCGTACAGCGGGAGGGCACCGATCGAGCCCCGCGCGGCGCGGATGTCGTGTGCGCGCCCACTCGATGGCATGCTCGCTGGATGGATGAGGCGCAGGTGCGGACGCAGTTGCAGGCTAAGCGAGATGACTTGCTCGCCCAGCGGGCGGTGCTCACGCGGCCACAACCAGATCAGGGGAGCATCAGTTTCGGCAAGCGGGTGGGTGACGGAACGGCCATGGCGGTGGATCGGCTCAGCGCGGTGACCGCCCACGACAGTCTGGGCAAGAGCCTGGACCAGGTGCAACGGGCCCTGGACAAGCTCGACGAGGGAACCTACGGCGTGTGCGATGAGTGCGGGATGGCTATCGGCGAAGCGAGGCTAGCCGCCCGGCCCTCCTCCGCCCGATGCGTGAAGCACAGCTAGCCCGCGGCCAAGGGCAGCGGATTGGGCGGCAGGACACGCCGTTCCGGATGATCTGTGGTGACCAGGATCAATCTGACATACCGTTCTCACAGCGGCACACCGAGGTGCCCCTGAGACCACTGGAGTCCTAGATGGGTCGATTCGTTGCCGCGCTGTCCACGACTGCGGTGTTGGTTGGTCTCCTTGCTGGCCCGGCCCCCGCCTCGGGTGGCGCGGCCCCGCCGGAGTCCACGGCACTGGCACGCACCGCCAGCTCGGCCCTCCCCAGCCAAGCCGGTGTCCCCACGGTCACGCTGGTGGGCACCCTCCAGGACGAGCTAGGGTGCGACGCCGACTGGGAGCCAGGGTGCGCGGCCACGCTTCTCACGGCGCCCTCGGGCGAGGGCACGGCATACACGGGGACGTTCGACGTGCCGGCGGGGGCGTACGAATACAAGGTGGCGCTGAACGGCTCGTGGGAGGAGTCCTACCCCGAGGGCAATCTGCCCCTGGTCATCGAAGGGCCGGCGACGCTGGAATTCTCCTTCGACCCTGATTCACAAGCGATCGGGGTCACCCCCACCGAACTGTCCGGGCCGGTCGGCCCACAGGACGCCGCATACGCCGGTGACAGCCTGCGCAAACCAGTGACCGGCGAGCAGTTCTACTTCGTGATGGCCGATCGGTTCGCCAATGGCGACCCCGACAACGACCGTGGCGGCCTGGAGGGGGATCGGCTGGCGACGGGCTTCGACCCCGAAGACAAGGGCTTCTATCACGGTGGCGACCTCGACGGCATCATCGATCGACTGGATTACATCGAGGACCTGGGGACCACCGCGATCTGGCTGACCCCCTCGTTCAAGAATCGTCCCGTCCAGGGCACCGGCGACGATGTGAGCGCTGGGTATCACGGCTACTGGATCACCGACTTCACTCGGATCGACCCCCACCTGGGCACGAACGAGGAGATGAAGGCCCTCATCGACGCGGCCCACGCACGCGGGATGAAGGTCTACTTCGACATCATCACGAACCACACGGCCGACGTCATCGACTACGAAGAGGGGGAGTATTCCTACATCGACAAGGACACCTCGCCCTACACTGACGCTTCCGGCGACGTCTTCGACGACAAGGAGTATGCGGGCACCGACACCTTCCCCGAGGTCGATCCGGCAACTTCCTTCCCGTATACCCCGTTCTTCAACACTGAAGAAGACGCCGAGGTGAAGGTGCCGGGGTGGTTGAACGACCCGAGGCTGTACCACAACCGGGGTGACTCGACCTTTGCCGGTGAGTCCAGTGAGTACGGCGACTTCATCGGGCTGGACGACCTGTGGACCGAACGCCCCGAGGTCACCGACGGGATGATCGACATCTATTCGACCTGGGCACAGTTCGGGATCGACGGCTTCCGGATCGACACCGTCAAGCACGTCAACACCGAGTTCTGGCAGAAGTTCAGCCCGCAGGTGCTGGAGGCCGCGCGGGAGAAGAACGAGGACTTCTTCATGTTTGGCGAGGTCTACGACGCCGACCCCACCTACCTGTCGACGTTCACGACCGAAGCCAAGCTCCAGGCCGTCATCGACTTCGGGTTCCAGGCCCGCAGCATCGACTTCGCCAAGGGCGAAGCAACGACGCTCCTGCGAGATTTCTATGCTCAGGACGACTACTACACCGACACCGACTCGAACGCCTACCAGTTGCCCACGTTCACCGGGAACCACGACATGGGACGGGCGGCGATGATGCTGTCCGGGCAAGGATTCAGCGGCGACGAACTGCTCGACCGTGTCGAGCTGTCCAACGCTGTGATGTTCCTCACCCGGGGGCAACCAGTGGTCTACTACGGGGACGAGCAAGGGTTCATCGGTGCCGGCGGGGACAAGGACGCCCGGCAGGACATGTTCGCCACCCAAACCCAGCAGTATGCCGACGAACCGGTCCTGGGTGGTCCATCCGGCAGCATCGAGCGCTACAACCCTGAGCACCCGCTCTATCAGCAGATCGCCGGACTGGCCGCACTGCGCGAAGAATATCCGGCGTTGGTCGACGGCGCCCAGATCCACCGCTACGCCTCCTCGTCGGAGGGCGTGTTCGCCTTCAGCCGGATCGACCCCGACGAACAGGTCGAGTATCTCGTCGTGGCCAACAACTCGACGTCGGCCAAGACCGCATCCATCCCCACGTATGGGGCCCGCCAGAAGTTCGCCGGGGTCTACGGCGACGAGTCGTCCCTGAGGACCGGCCGCGACTCGCGGCTGAAGGTCACGGTGGAGCCGCTGTCGGTCCAGGTCTATCGGGCCAAAGGCTCCATCAAGGCTCGAGACGAAGCGCCCGCGCTCGCGATGACGTCGCCATCGGCCGGTCAGGTGGTCGGCGGGCGGGCGCAGATCGCGGCCGCGGTCCCAGAGAACGCCTTCGCTCAGGTGAGCTTCCTCTACCGCCCGGTCGGCACGCAGGACTGGTCGGCGATCGGCACCGACGACAACGCCCCATACCGGGTGTTCCACGACGTCAGTGCCCTCGCGGACGGCACCCTGGTGGAGTACCGGGCGGTGCTGAAGGACCTCGACGGGAACCTGTCGGCGGCCTCGTCCTACGGCATCGTCGGGGACCCGGCACCGAGCTCCGGGGGAGGCGGCAGTGGGCCGGTGGGCCCGGTGGAGCAGCCCGAAGCCGTCTCGGTCCCCGGTGACCACAACTCGGAGATGGGATGTGCGCAGGACTGGCTGCCCGACTGCGACCAGGCCCAGCTGAGCCTGGACGCCAAGGACATGATTTGGAAAGGGACCTACGACATACCGGCCGGCAACTACGCCTTCAAGGCGGCGATCAACAGAACGTGGGATGAGAACTACGGCGCGGGCGGTGTCCCTGACGGTGGCAACATCGCCTATGCCGCCCCGGGGGGGCCGGTCAGCTACTACTACGACCACCGCACACACTGGGCGACCAACGACGCGATCGGCCCGATACTCACCGCTCCCGGCAGCTACCAACAGGAGTTGGGCTGCGGCGGTGACTGGATGCCGGACTGCATGCGGCCGTGGCTGCAAGATCCGGACGGCGACGGGGTGTATTCGTGGTCCAGCACGCAGATTCCGGCGGGCAACTACGAGTTCAAGGTGGCTCATGGGCTGTCATGGGAGGAAAGTTATGGCCAAGACGGTGGAGACGGCAACGTCGCGCTGTCCGTCCCAGCGGATGACTCCGTGGTCACCATCACCTACGATCCTGTGACGCACGCGATCACGGCCGCCACATCGGTGGCCGGGGTGGAACCCGACCTCAGCGCCGCCAAGGCCTATTGGTTGACCCCCGACCTCATTGCCGTGCCGGCCGTCGAGAACGTGGACTTGACGTCCTGGCGGCTGCACACCTCGGCCGATGGCGGCCTGGCGGTGGATGCCGAGGCGGTGACCGGCGGTGAGTCAGCCTCGCTCACGCTGGATCCCGACGGGCTCCCGGACGACGTTGTCGAGCAGTATCCCCAGGTCGCCGGATATCTCGCGTTGCGGTTGGACGACAAGGTCGCCAAGCGAGCCGAGACGCTGTTGCGTGGGCAGCTCGCCGTCGCCTCCTACGACGACCTGGGGCGACTGACCGACGCCACCGGCGTGCAGATCCCGGGCGTGCTGGACGCGTTGTATGCCGACCAGGCCGGCGACACGCAGCTGGGCGTCACCTGGAAGGGGCGTTCGCCGCGGTTGCAGGTGTGGGCGCCGACCGCACGCGAGGTGAAGGTGGTGCTGTGGGACGAGGATGCCGCTGATGATGCCGCCACCGCGGACGGCGCCACCCTGGAGATGAAGCGAGGTAAGGACGGGTCGTGGCGGATCGACGGTGACCGGGACTGGAAGGGCAAGCGCTACCTGTATGCGGTCACGGTCTTCGCCCCGTCGACCGGCCAGGTCGAGACGAACTACGTCACCGACCCCTATTCGACCGCGCTGACATTGAACTCCACGAAGTCGGTGATCGTCGACCTGGACGACGCGACCTACCAGCCGCAGGTGTGGCAGGACGCCACCCCGCCGCAGGTGGAGCGGGAAGTGGACCAGAGCATCTATGAGCTGCACGTGCGCGACTTCTCCCGCGACGACCCGGACGTCACGCCCGAGCTGCGCGGCTCCTATCTCGCCTTCGCGCAAGACGGTTACGGTCGTCGGCACCTGGCCGAGCTGGCCGAGGCTGGACTCAACACCGTGCACCTGCTGCCGACCTTCGACATCGCCTCGATCGAGGAAGACCCTGCCCAGCAGAGTGAGCCCGAGTGCGACCTGCCCTCGTTTGCGGCGGACAGCACCGAGCAGCAGGAGTGCGTCAAGGCTGTCGCGGCCGACGATGCCTTCAACTGGGGTTATGACCCCTGGCATTTCTTCGCTCCCGAGGGGTCCTACGCCTCCACCGCCGACAACGCGGACGGCGGCAAGCGTGTGGCTGAGTTCCGCACGATGGTCGGCGGACTGCACGACATCGGACTGCGGGTCGTCTTGGACGAGGTGTTCAACCACACCGCTGCCTCCGGGCAGGATGACCAGTCGGTGCTGGACCGGATCGTGCCGGGCTATTTCCACCGGCTCGACGAGGTCGGTGCGGTGCAGACGTCCACCTGTTGCCAGAACATCGCGACCGAGCACGCGATGGCGCAGAAGTTGATGGTCGACTCAGTGGTGTTGTGGGCCCGGGACTACAAGGTCGACGGCTTTCGGTTCGATCTGATGGGGCACCACAGCACCGCCACGATGGAGGCAGTCCGCACGGCGCTGGACGAGCTGACCCTCACGCAGGACGGCGTGGACGGCTCGGCCGTGACCCTCTACGGCGAGGGGTGGAACTTCGGTGAGGTGGCGGACAACGCGCTGTTCAACCAGGCCATCCAAGGTCAGTTGGACGGGACGAGGATCGGCACGTTCAACGACCGCTTGCGCGATGCGGTGCGCGGCGGCGGACCGTTCGACGAGGACCCCGGCACCACCGGATTCGGCTCCACCGGGGCCAACCCGCACGACACCGACCTCGTCCAGATCGGTCTGACCGGCAACCTGCGTGACTTCACTTTGACCAGCGCCGAGACGAGCGAAGAGGTCACCGGCGCCGAGATCGACTACAACGGCTCACCGGCGGGCTACGCCGAGCAGCCGTGGCACGTGGTCAACTACGTCGACGCGCACGACAACGAGACGCTGTTCGATTCGTTGACGCTCAAGGTGCCGCAAGACCTGCCGATGGCCGATCGGGTGCGGCTGAACGCGCTGTCGATGGCCACGGTGTCGCTGAGCCAGGGGATCTCCTTCTGGCACGCCGGCTCGGACCTGCTGCGCAGCAAGAGCCTCGACCGCAACTCCTACGACAGCGGCGACTGGTTCAACTACCTCGACTTCACCAAGACCGACAACGGGTTCGGCCGCGGCCTGCCGCCGGCAGCCGACAACGAGTCAAAATGGCCGTTCATGCAGCCGTTGCTCGCCGACCCCTCGTTGAAGCCATCACCGCAGGACATCGAGACCTCCGCGCAGATGAGCCAAGACCTGCTTCGGCTGCGCTACTCCTCGCCGTTGTTCCGCCTCGGCACGGCGGACCTGATCAAAGAGAAGGTCTCCTTCCCGGTGTCCGGGAGCAACCAGGGCCGGCCCGACGTCATCGTGATGCACATCGACGATGCCGCAGGGGCCGATGTCGACCCCGACCGGTCGGGGGTCCTGGTCATCTTCAACGCCTCGGCGGAGGCTGTGACCCAGTCCGTCCCGGGGCAGCGAGGCGCCGACTGGGTGCTCTCAGATATTCAGGCCAACGGCAGTGACGCGGTCGTCAAGGAAGCGTCCTGGGACTCCATACAGGGGGTCGCGAGCGTGCCGGCCTACACCGTGGCGGTCTTCGAGCAGAGCGAGTCGGCGAAGACCTCGGTGGTCCCGGACGAACCGATCCGGTGCCTCACCGCCAGTGAGACGAAGAAGTGCCCACCGCGGGGAACGAGGCCTGGGACGGACTGAGGCAGCCCTACGCCTGGGGCTCCGGGCGAGGCGGCGGATCCACCGGGATGGCGCAGGTGTAGACCACGACCCGTTTCGCCGCAGGGTTGCCCTGCCCCACCCGGCGATAGCGTTGCAGGATCTCGATGAGCTCCGCCCGCAAGGCCGTGAGCTGTTCGGCGCTGACCTGCACGAGGTGATCCTCCAACCCCGCCACCTGCCACGCCGGCGGCCAGTGCTCCCGCTGCTCCACCCACCCACGCGCCCGGTCCCCGAAGTGCTCCACGTAGTCCAACGCCAACCACTGAGCAACCGATCGCTCGTCGTCGTCGACCGGTTCGGTGCTCTCCGGTGGGCTCGGGTCTGGTGACACGTCCGCAGACCCGTCGGCCACGGCCTGCCACACCCGTCGCCGGCCGCCACCCTCATCGAGATCCCGGATCAGACCGACCTCGGCCAGCCGGCGCAGGTGATAGCTCGTCGCGCCGCTGTTGCTGGCGAGGTCGCGGGCCAAGTCGCTCGCGCTGGCTGGACCATGGACCCGTAGGTGAGCCAAGAGGCGAGAGCGCAACGGATGGGCCAGCACCCGCCGCGCGGGGGCGCTGGAGCGAGACCTCATCGGTGGGTCACCGGGGCGGCTCATGCGGCACACAGTACTGATCGGAGCGTTCTATGCACAATAGTTGTGCATAGAACGCTCGTCGGGTCCGTGATGTGTCCTCCTACGTGGGCGCTGACCTGCGGGGACGTCCGAATTGGGTCACGCTCGACGGGTCGGTAGTATTGGTCGCTGTTGCCCCCCGTTCGACTCACAAAGGTTTGCACTGTGCGCACCTATTCACCCAAGGCCAGCGAGATCACCCGCTCCTGGCACATCATCGACGCCACGGACGTCGTGCTGGGACGCCTGGCTTCCCAGACCGCGATCCTGCTCCGTGGCAAGCACAAGGCCACGTACGCCCCGCATATGGACTCGGGCGATTTCGTGATCATCATCAACGCCGAGAAGGTCGCCCTGACCGGCTCGAAGTTGGCCAACAAGAAGTCCTACACGCACTCCGGCTACCCCGGCGGTCTGCGTGAGATGGGTTACGAGGAGATGCTGGCCAAGCACCCCACCCGCGCGGTCGAGAAGGCCATCCGCGGCATGGTCCCGAAGAACTCCCTGGGCCGTCAGCAGCTCACCAAGCTGAAGGTGTATGCCGGTGAGGCCCACCCGCATGCCGCCCAGCAGCCCGCCCCGTACGAGATCTCCCAGGTCGCGCAGTAAGGAACTTTGATGACCGTCAACGACACCGAGCTCGACACAGATGACGTCGAGCTGACCGAATACACCAGCGAGTCGAGCAGCACCGAGCAGGCCACCGAGCGCCGCTCGGCCACCGCGCCCGGCGCTGCCACCGGCCGTCGCAAGCAGGCCATCGCCCGCGTGCGCATCGTCCCCGGCACCGGCGAGTGGAAGATCAACGGCCGTTCGCTGCCGCAGTACTTCCCGAACAAGGTGCACCA
>JBASAZ010000218.1:0-3931 GCA_049650845.1 Ornithinimicrobium sp. | reverse complement strand
CACCGCCGGCCGCTGGCACGACGGACCCGAGGGGCAGCCGCCTGCCTGGCCCTCGCGATGACGCTCGCCGCCTGCAGCGCGGACGGCGACACCGACGCCGACGGGACCGCCGGGTCGTCGCAGGCCGAGGATAAGCAGGAGCAGGACCCGGAGAACCAGTCAGCGCAGCTAAACGACATCACCGAGCCGGTCGCCGTGGCCGGTCAGGACGACGCAAGCCCCTCCTCGATGTCGGTGCAGGCGAGCCAAGCGCTGTTCGCGAGCGCGCCCGCCGTCGTGGTGGCCCAGTCCGGTGACGCCGAGGGGATCGAGCAGGCCAGCAGTGACGCCGTGTCGTTGGGGGTGCCGCTTCTGCTCGTCGCGGCTGCCCCCAGCGACGACGCAGCGGCGACGGCAGCACCGGACGACGCAGCCACCACGGCAGCACCTGACGACGCCCAGCAGACCACGGCTCCCCCGCCGGACAGCACCGACCCCAGCATGCAGTTCGAGGAGATCGCCCGACTCGGCGCCGACACCGTGCTCGCGGTGGGGCCCAACGTCCCATCGGCCCTCGCCGATCTGTCCGACGCCGAGATCGTGACGACGACGGACGACATACCCCAGGTCACTCCCCCCGCCGGTCTGGACGGCCTCGCGGTGTTGGTGCCGGGTGAGGACAGCGACGGGTTCCTGGCGGCTGGGGCTTCAGCGCAGGCGGCCGGAGCACAGGTCGTGCCGGTCGCCGGGTCGGATGTGCGCGGTGACCCCGAGGCCATCACCGCGTTGGCGGATGCCAAGCCCGATCAGGTGTTGGCGCTCGGCGCCGACTTCGGTGATGTCGAGACGCTGACCAACCGCATCGACGTCGCCAAGACCGGGGTGCAGCTGCCCGGCGGCGGACAGTCGCTCTTCCCGGGGCGGCGCCTGGTCGCGCTCTACGGCACGCCGGGCACTCCCGGGCTAGGAGTCCTCGGCGAGCAGGATGTCGAGGCGAGCATCACCCGGGCCCAGGAGATGGCCGCCGATTTCGAGCCGTACAGCGACGTGCCGATGGTCCCCGCGTTCGAGATCATCGCCACCATTGCACAGGGTTCGGCCGGCGCGGACGGTGACTATTCGGGTGAGATCGGCGTCGAGGAGCTGCGCCCCTGGGTGGAAAAGGCCGGTGAAGAGGGGGTTTACGTGGTGCTTGACCTGCAGCCCGGTCGCGCCAACTTCCTGGACCAGGCCAAGATCTACGAGGACCTGCTGCGGATGCCCCACGTCGGGCTGGCCCTGGACCCGGAATGGCGATTGACCCCGACCCAGAAGCCCCTGCAGCAGATCGGACAGGTCGAGGCCGCTGAGGTCAACTCGGTCATCGAGTGGTTGGCCGACCTGACCGCGGAAGAGGACCTGCCGCAAAAGCTCCTGGTGCTGCACCAGTTCCGACTCTCGATGCTGCAGGACGAAGACGAGATCGACCTGAGCCGCGATGAGCTGCAGGTGTTGATCCACATGGACGGCCAAGGCAGCCCGGACCTCAAGGATGGGACCTGGCAGTCCGTGGTGGGCGCCGCCCCGGAAGGTGTGCCGTTCGGGTGGAAGAACTTCTTCGACGAGGACGAGCCGATGTTGACCGCGGAGCAGACGATGCAAAAAGAGCCGACTCCGTTCATGATCAGCTACCAATAATCCCGGGTATGCCGCCGGTCTCGCCCGCGCGTGACGCTTAGTTCGCGGCCTCGACGCCGTCCAGCTCCAGAGTTTCGCGGGCGACCAACCACGGGCCGACCGCCAGCGCGCTGATCAACCCGGTCAGCGCGAAGGCCCACCCGAAGCCGACCGCGTCGGCCACCAGGCCGATCAGGATCGGTCCGATGATGGCGCCGGAATCCTGAGCCATCTGGAACGTCGCCAACACCGATCCCCCGCTGCGCTCCGACCCGATCAGATCGGCGACCGTGGCCTGCTGCCCCGGGTTGACCAGCCCGGCGCCCAACCCACTCACGGCGGACAGGATGAGCAGGACCAGCAGATCACCGCTGAGCCCGATCAGCCCGAGACCGAGCGCCGTGATGACCAGCCCGGCGATGACCAGCGGTCGGCGACCGACCTGGTCGGCCAGTCGGCCGGCCACCTGCAAGGTCGCTGCCGTGCCCACGGCCGCCACCGCGAGCGCCACCCCGGCCACCCAGGTCTCGTCGTGCACCGCTACCGCGAACTGCGGCAGGATCGCCACCCGGACACCGAAGTTAGACCACCCGTTGGCGAAGCCGGAGGCCAGCGTCGCACGGTATGCCGACTGTCCCAAAGCCTCTCTCAGCAACATGGGTGGGCCCACGGCCTTGCCCGGATCGGGTCGCAGGGAGGCTCCGGATAAGCGCAGCGCCACGGTCGCGGCGGCGATCACCAGGGCGACGGCATACACGATGAACGGCACGCGCAGACCGAGCGAGGCCAGCGCGCCGCCGGCCACCGGACCGACCATGCCACCGATCAGGAAGGCGCTCGCGTAGGCGGAGGAGACCCGACCGCGGATCGTCGGCGGCGCCAGGCGGACCAGCAGGGCCATCGCCGAGACGGTGAACATGGTGGAGCCGATGCCGCCGAGTCCGCGAAAGAGCAACAGCTGCCAGTAGGACTGCGCAAACGCGGTGGCCAGTGAGGAGATGGCCACGATCAGCAAACCGCTGAGATAGATCGGCCGCTCGCCGAGCCGGGAGACCAGGGCTCCACCGGCCGGGGCGAAGACGAGCCGGAAGAAGGCGAACGCGGACACCACCACCGAGGCCGCGGCGACTCCGACGTCAAAACTGCGGGCGTAGGCCGGCAGCACCGGTGCCACGAGCCCGAAGCCGATCGCGATCACGAAGGCCGCCGCGACCAGCACCCTGATCTCACCCGGGATAGGCGTCTTGCCCGACGGCGCAGATGCTGGGCTCACCACGTGGTTACGAACGTTGCAGCTCCAGTCGATATGCCCAGAGCGGGAAATCGGGTCCGGGCATCCAGTCGAGCTCCGGGATCCGGACGAACCCGAGGCGTTCGTAGATGCGTCGCGCCGCCTGCATCCGCGGCGAGGTGCAGATAAGGAGTCCGGCGAGGTCATCACCGCCGGCTCGTTGGATGCACTCCCGCACCAACAGCTCTCCGGTCCCCCGCCCGCGGCCGGTAGCAGCCACGCCGAGCATCCGGAACTCCCCCTCGTCGTGGCGGGCGACTTCGCGGTGCGACGAGGTTGGCGGACACCAGGTGACCGTGCCCACCAGCGACCCGACGCCGTCGACGGCGACCAACACGACCGAGTCGCGTGCCCGTCCGGCCGCGTCGCGGATGGCGTGGAGGTAGTCGTCGTCGACGCTGAGCAACCCGTCATTCAGATAGGCCTGCGCGACGAGCTCACCGGCCCGCGCCAGCTCGCGTGGCTGGGCCTGTCGCACCACGACCGTCATGGGCCACACCGTATGTGTTCCGAACACGGCACGGCGGTCCGGGCCTGGAGCCGCAGTCCGCCGACGTAGAACTACGACGCGATGTAGTTGTAGAGTGAGGTTTCCGCAATGGCAAAGGAGCCGACCATGACCGAACTATCCGACCGTGACTGCTGGGAGCTCTTAGCCACGGCCCGATACGGGCGCTTGGCCTATCACCTCCTCGGTGAGGTGCACATCGTCCCGGTCAACTACATCACCGAACCGGCGGCCCGACGACTGATCTTTCGCACCACTGAGGGCAGCAAGCTGCTGGGCGTTGCGATGAACGAGGACGTGGCCTTCGAGATCGATGACGTCGTCGGGGAGGTCGCCTGGTCGGTCGTCGTCCGGGGGCGCGCCCGAGTGCTCGAGGGCCGGGCCGCTCGCGCCGTCGACGATCTGCCGTTGGTGAGCTGGGTGGACTACGAGCAACACCGCGCCGTTGCGGTGGAGGTGAGCGACGTGAGTGGTCGACGCTTTGCCCTGCGCCGGGC
>JBASAZ010000217.1:0-2124 GCA_049650845.1 Ornithinimicrobium sp. | reverse complement strand
AACAGGAAGGACCCAGTGGGTCGATCCGGGTCGGAGATGCCCGCCCGGGAGCGACGCACCGCGTCACTGACCGCTTGCACCGCGTTGCGTTGGCCGATGAGTCGCTCCCCGAGGACCTCCTCCATCCGCAGCAGCTTGGCTGATTCGCCTTCGAGCAGTCGACCGGCGGGGATGCCGGTCCACGAGGCGACGACGTCGGCGATGTCGTCGGCACCGACCTCGTCCTTGACCATCGGCTCCTGCTCGGTCTTGACGCTGCTCGACTCGGCCTCCTGGGCTGCCTGCAACTCTGCCGTCGTCGCCGGGATCTCGCCGTACAGCACCCGGGAGGCCCCTTCGTAGTCGCCTTCGCGCTGCAGTCGCTCGGCAGTCGTACGCAGCTCGTCGAGGTGCTGCTTCAGCTCCCCGACCCGGTTCAGACCCGAACGCTCCTGTTGCCAGCGGGCGTCGAGCGCAGCCAGTTCTTCCTGCTTGTCCGCGAGGTCGGCACGCAGCGCGGCCAACCGCTCCTTCGACGCTTCGTCGCTCTCCCCCGCCAGATGCAGCTCCTCCATCATCAGGCGGTCGACGGTGCGACGCAGCTCGTCGATCTCGACCGGGGAGGAGTCGATCTCCATCCGCAGGCGGGAGGCGGCCTCGTCGACGAGGTCGATGGCCTTATCGGGCAGCTGGCGTCCGGTGATGTATCGGTCGGACAGCGACGCCGCGGCCACCAGCGCGGAATCGGCGATCGAGACCTTGTGGTGTGCTTCGTAGCGTTCCTTCAGGCCGCGCAGGATGGCGATGCTGTCGGGCACGCTCGGCTCCCCGACGTAGACCTGCTGGAACCGGCGTTCCAGGGCAGCGTCCTTCTCGATGCGCTCGCGGTACTCGTTCAGCGTGGTCGCGCCGACCAGCCGCAGCTCCCCCCGGGCCAACAACGGTTTGAGCATGTTGCCGGCGTCCATCGCGCCCTCCCCGGTGGCCCCCGCCCCCACAACGGTATGCAGCTCGTCGATGAACGTGACGACCTGACCGTCGCTGGCCTTGATCTCGGCCAGCACGGCCTTCAGGCGTTCCTCGAACTCCCCGCGGTACTTCGCGCCCGCAACCATCGCGCTGAGGTCCAGGGAGATGAGCTGCTTGTCCCGCAACGACTCCGGCACGTCACCGGCCACGATGCGCTGGGCCAGGCCCTCGACCACCGCGGTCTTGCCCACGCCGGGCTCGCCGATCAGCACGGGGTTGTTCTTGGTGCGCCGCGACAGGACTTGGATGACCCGGCGGATCTCGGCGTCGCGGCCGATGACCGGGTCGAGCTTGCCGTCCCGGGCCATCGCGGTCAGGTCGGTGCCGTACTTCTCGAGCGCCTCGTAGGTCGCCTCGGGGTCGGCCGTGTCGACCGTGGTGCCGCCGCGGATCACCGGGATCTGCTGCATCACCGCGTCGGCGTCGAGACCGAACTGAGGATCCTTGGCCACCGCGTGGAGCAGGTGATCGGTGGAGATGAAGGAGTCACCGAGAGCCTTCATTGACTGTTGCGCCGCGGACAGCGTGGCCAACGAGGCCCGCGACAGCTGCGGGGTGGCGACGCTGCTGCCGGTGACGGTCGGCATACCGGACAGGGCAGTCTTGGCGGCTTGGCCCGCTTGTGCCGCCGAGGACCCGACCGACTGCAACAACGGCCCGGTGGTGGTGTCGGACTGCTCCACCAGGGCGGCCAGCAGGTGGGCAGGCTCGACCGACGCGTGTCCTGCGGTGGCCGCTTCCCGAACGGCGGTCGAGATGGCTTCCTGTGCCTTGGTGGTGAACGAAAGATCCATGGGCGTGCGCCTCCCCGTTGTCGTGGTGTGTGCGTTTGCACTCCCCCGGTCCAACCTCCACAGAGTTGAGTGTATTCCGCTCAACCTTGTTCTTGAGGCCGAACAACGACGGGCATTCCGTCCTACCACAACGGCATCGGACGCGCTGCTCAGGACAGCGCGTCCGATGGGGCCAAGGGGCGTCGTCACCCTCCCTGCAGGGCATCGCCGGGCCAGTAACGCCCGGTGGTCAACCCTGCAGGCCCACGCTCTGCGGTGGCGGAGGGGGCTGCTCGGCGGCCTCCTCGCCCACCGCGGGGGGCATAACGTCCGGCGACGCCAC
>JBASAZ010000216.1:0-1527 GCA_049650845.1 Ornithinimicrobium sp. | reverse complement strand
ACTCAGCACCACGGCGATGCGGCTCAGCGAGTTGTTGCACCGCGAGCGTGCCCTCGGGGCGGCGACCTCCCACCAACTGCGGACCCCGGTGATGCGCCTGCAGCTCCTGCTCGACTCCGCTCGGCATACCCCTGCCGTCCCCGGACAGCAGGACCGGCCCGCTCTTATCGAGGAAGCGGCCAGTGAGGCGCAGAACCTGGGGATCCATCTAGAGGAGCTGCTTCGTCTCACCCGCGCCGGGGCCGGCGAGGCGTCCTCATCAGACGAGGTGGACCTACCCGCCGTGCTGGATCAGGTGCATAAGCGCTACGAGGCCGTCGCCGGGGAGCACCAGCGCCGCGTCGTGGTCGGGCTCGACCACGACCTCCCGCCGGTGACCGGGTCCGCCGCAGCCATCAGTCACGCCCTCGACGTGCTCGTGGACAACGCGATGCAGCACGGGCAAGGCACCGTGCGGGTGTGGGCCCGCCAGACCGTAGACACGGTGGCCATCGACGTCAGCGACGAGGGGCCGGGCTTCAGCACCCACACCGGCCACGGAAGCGACACCCCGCCGCGGCGCAGCGGCCTCGGCCTTGACCTGGCGGCCGCGCTGGTCGAAGCGCAAGCGGCTCGGCTCATCCTTCCCGGCGCGGCCCGAAGTTCGCGCGTCAGCATCATCCTGAGCCCGCGGCGCGACGCCTGAGTATCACCTACCGAACCCATGGGGCCCGTGCAGCCGACGCGGTGGAGACTCGTGGTCTCTTACCACGCTCTCAGCAAGGGTGAGTCACCATGGCAACAGGTTACGGCGAAACTGGAGGGTGCAGGCAGATGCGCGTGTTGGTCGTGGAGGACGAGGTCCGGTTGGCCGAGACCGTGCGTCGGGGGCTCGTCGCGGAAGGGTTCACCGTGGAGGTGGTCGCCAACGGCGAGGATGGGCTGTGGGCGGCTACCGAGGCTTCGTATGACGTGATCGTGTTGGACATCATGTTGCCGAAGCTCAACGGCTACAAGGTCATCGAGCAGTTGCGGGAGCGGGGCGTGTGGACGCCGGTGTTGATGCTGACCGCTAAAGGCGGTGACTACGACATGACCGATGCGTTTGACTTGGGCGCTGACGACTACATGACCAAGCCCTTCTCGTTCATGGTGTTGGTGGCCCGGTTGCGCGCGCTGATCCGACGCGGTGCCCCGGCGCGGCCGGTGGTCCTGTCGGCGGGTGACCTGCACTTGGACCCGGGCCGGCGCACCGTGGATCGTGGCCAGACGCCGATCACGCTCACCCCGCGCGAGTACGGGTTGTTGGAACATCTGATGCATCACCGTGGTGATGTCGTCACCAAGACGCAGATCTTGGAGTCGGTGTGGGACGCGAACTATGAGGGCGACCCGAACGTCGTTGAGGTGTATGTCGGCTATCTGCGTCGCAAGATTGACCTCCCGTTCAACCGGCACGCCATCGAGACGGTTCGTGGGATGGGATACCGACTGGATACGGATGGGGGTTAACCACCGGTCCGCGACGTCGCTCCTGGTGGCGAGTGG
>JBASAZ010000215.1:0-18593 GCA_049650845.1 Ornithinimicrobium sp. | reverse complement strand
GGGCCCCAGCCTGCCTCCTCGAAGGCCACCGCGATACACTCGGCCACCCGCTCTCGGTCACCGGACCGACACAGCACCACCGCGGATCCGCCGAAGCCGCCCCCGGTCATCCGTGCCCCCAACGCGTCGGCTCGCATCGCGCTGTCGACTACCAGGTCGAGCTCCGGGGTCGAAATGACGAAATCGTCGCGCATCGACGCGTGCGAGGAGGTCAGCATCGGTCCGATCTCACTGAGTCGTCCGGCACGCAGCTGGGTCGCCACCTCAGTGACTCGAGCCGTCTCGGTGACGACGTGCCGGACGACGCCTCGAAGTTCCTGCGTGCTCACGCGGGACAGCACGTCGACAAGCTCAGCCGGATGGATGTCCGCGAGCCTGCTCACTCCGAGGTCGCCGGCTGCCTGCTCGCACGCCGAGCGTCGACTGCCGTACTGTCCGTCGGTCAACGCGTGGTGGCTGCGCGTGTCGACCACCAAGAACTCGGCACCGCTCGGGATGGCAATGTGCTCAGCAGCAAACGTGGTGCAGTCCAGCAACAGCGCATGTCCGGCCTGGGCCCGGAGCACCACGGCTTGATCCATTCCACCGGTCGGGGCACCCGCGAAGTCGTTCTCGGCGCGCACGCACACCTCGGCCAGCATTCGTGCCCGAACCTCGCCCGATCCGGCACCGCCGTCAGGGACACCGACGTCAAGAACTGAGACCTGACCGATCCCAGCGAGATCGGCCGCGGCCACGGCGACGGCACAGGTCAACGCGGCGGAGGAGGACAGCCCGGCCCCCGAGGGCACGCGCCCGTCCACCATCAGGTCGAGTCCCGGCAGCGCGTGACCGGCCTGGCCCAGCGCCCAGAGGACGCCGGCTGCATACCGGCACCAGGACGGCATACCGTCGGGGTGGAGCTCGTCCAGCGATCCCTGCCAGGTCGCGCGCTCCTGCACAGATCGCAACCGGACCTGGCGGTCGGGCCGGGTGCCGGCGGCCACCATCGTGCGGTGACCGATGGCGATAGGCAACACCGGACCACCGTTGTAGTCGAGGTGTTCGCCGATCAGGTTGACGCGTCCGGGGGCCGCCCACACGCCGTCCGGCGGTGCGCCGAAGGCCGTCGTGAACGCGTCACCGACGGACGCAGCGTGCTCCCCGGGGCCGGCCGGCTCCAGCCAGTCGGGGCGGACGGTAGAGGTCACGAGGGGGCCATGCTCACGGCGACGACGGTCCGCAGCCGTTCGGCGATCTGCTCCGGGGTGGTGTCACTGACCCAGGCGCCCTGGGCCGATTCGGAGCCGGCGAGGTATTTGAGCTTGCCCGCCGCGCGCATCACGGAGATGACCTGCAGGTGCAAGCGGGGACGGCTGCGTGGGTCTGCCACCTCGGCGGCGTCCCCGTCGGCCTTGGGTGCAGCGAACCACCCGGCAATGTAGGGCAAGGCGATGGGCTGATCGTCGTCGTCGACGAAGAAGTGGTCCAGGGCGCGCAACAGCGCGGGATACATCTGCGCGAGCTCGTCGCGCTCGCCCTCGGTGGCCTCCGTCAGGTCCAGGACGTGGCGATGCGGCACCATGTGCACCTCGACAGGCCATCGTGCAGCCGCGGGCACGAACGCTGTCCAGTGCTCACCGCGCGCAACGATCCGGTGCTCAGCGTCCTGCTCGGCCTGCACGATATCCCCGAGCAGGTCGCGCCCGGTGGCCCGGTAGTGTTCCTCGGCGCGCGCGACGTGCTGCGCCGAGCGCGGTGGGACATAGGGATAGGCGTAGATCTGGCCGTGCGGATGAGCCAACGTCACGCCGATCTCGTGGCCACGGTTCTCGAAGCAGAAGACACTGCGGACGGCCGGGATGGCCATCAGCTCATGCGTGCGGTCGGCCCAGGCTTCGATGACGGTCCTGGCCCGCGTGGGCTCCAGCGCCGAGAAACTGGACTCGTGGTCACTGGTGAAGCAGACCACCTCACACCGGCCCTCCGAGGCTCGCTCGGGCCAGAGGTCATGACCGTCGACGGACGACGGCGGTTGAGCATCGCGCGCGTTCAGCGACGGGAAGCGGTTCTCGAAGACGGCCACGTGATAGTCCGGCGCAGGGATCTCGGTCGGTGCACCACCGGGGGCGGTCGGGCACAGCGGGCAGTCGGCACGGGAGGGGAGGTGGGTGCGATTCATCCGGTGGGAGGCCATCGGGATCCATTCACCGGTCAACGGGTCGCGTCGCATCCGGGCCGCCGACGGCATCGGCGGCAGGTCGCGCGAGTCCGGAACCACGCGACCAGCTGGTGCCCGGGCCGCACCGCTGGCCGGCGTCTCGGGTTCGGGATCGTCGTAGTAGAAGAGGTCGCGGCCATCGGCCAGTCGGACGTGCGTTCGCTGCGCCTTCAGGCTCATCCGAGGTCCTTCATCTGGGTGACCGGCGCGGGCGCACCAGGGGCCACGAGGAGTAGCCCGACACGCGTACGCAGCATTGCCTGGTCGTCTTCGGCAAGCCCCCCGTCGCTGATCAAGACGTCAATGTCGTCGAGGCCGACGATGGTCGACAAGCCGATCAGCCGAAGCTTGGTGTGGTCCGCGACGACCACGGTGGTGGCAGCCGCGGCGATCAGCGCTTGGTTGGTGGCCGCCTCGACCATATTGGGGCTGGTGCAGCCGGTCCGTTCCCCGAAGCCGTGGACTCCGAGGAAGACCTGATCGACATGCAGGTCGCGCAGCGCGGTGACCGCGACCGGACCCACCAGGGCGTCCGAGGGTGTCCTCGAGCCGCCGGTCAGGATCACCACGCGATCGAGACGATCGGGGTCGTGCAACGCGTTGGCGACGGGGATCGAGTTGGTCACGACGGTCAAGCCGGCGACCTCGCGCAGTTCGTGGGCCAAGGCAAGCGTCGTGGTGCCGGCTGACAGCGCCACCGAGGACCCGGCGGGCACGAGCTCGGCGGCGGCTCGGGCGATGGCCAGCTTCTCTTCCACCTGCTCACCGAGCTTGGTGGTGAAGGCGGGTTCGTGGCTGGAGTGCGGAGCGTCGGCCACGGTGGCGCCGCCGTGCACCCTGACCAGGAGTCCGCGCTCGGCCAGTTGGCTGATGTCGCGTCGGATCGTCATGTCGGACACGTCCAGCACCTCGACGAGATCCGCCACTCGGACTGCTCCGTCCCGCCGGACGCGGGCCAATATCTCCTGGCGTCGTTGGCGTGCCAATGCGGCCATCATCGCTCCTCATCCGGGGCTTGTTCGGGCCCGTCCTCGGCAGGGCCGATCGGCGCCTGCTCGGTCGTGTGGTCGGTGTCCGACGCGTGGATCACGGCCACGCCACCGGATGCCACGACGAGGGGGTCCGCGGTGCTGCAGCTCCGCCCCGAGACCAGATCCGTTCCGGCGATGGGCACCTGCACCCCGAGGCCGACTCGGTCGATCACGAACGTCCACACATCGTGACCGGCACGACGTTGCACGATCTCCACACCCTTCGGGTGCGCCGCCACGACCGGTTTCACGGCTGCGGCTTCGGCGAGCCCGGCGACCACCGTGTCCAGTCCGGCCTGCGTCAGTCGGGTAGCAACGTACCAGCCCGAGCCCGCGCCGACCGAGCGTCTGGTGATGGCCGGGCTGCCCGCGCTGGGGCCGTCCTCGAACCAGGCCAGGACGGCTGTGCCTTCGTCAGCGCGACCCCGCTCGGTCCACACGCTGCCCCGGGCACGATCAATGCGGGGCAGACCCCCGCCGGCCGGCGACGCCACCGTGACGACCTCGTCCGGCAACAGCGGCGCGAACTCGTCCATCCGTATGCCGAGCATCCGGGAGAAGGCGCCCGGATAGCCGCCCAGTCGGATGTGGTCGCGGTCGTCCACAGTGCCGGAGAAGTAGGTGATCAGCACCTGAGCCCCGGCGCGGGCGGCATCCTCGATCCGCTGGATGGTCTCGTCGCTGACCAGGTGGAGCGAGGGCACGATCACCAGCGCGTAGCCCGTGAGATCGGCGGACGGCCCCACGCCGTCACAGGTGATGCCGGCCCGCCACAAAGCGTCGTACCACCCGCGCACTTCCTCGACGTAGACGTGCCGATCAGAGGGGGTCGAGGGAGCGTCCGTGCTCCACTGGGACTCCCAGTCGTAGACGAACGCCGCCTGGGCCACGGTGCGACTGCCTGCGAGCGGAGCCAGCCGCGTCAGCACCTGACCCAGCTCAGCGACCTCGCGGAACACGCGCGAATCCCGCCCGGCATGGCCCAGCATCGCGGAGTGGTACTTCTCGGCGCCGGCTCGGGCTGCGCGCCACTGGAAGTAGGCCACCGTGTCCGCGCCGCGGGCCACGTGCGAGAGCGCATCCCGCGCCAGTTGGCCCGGTGCCTTGGCGCTGTTGACGCCTTGCCAGTTCACCGCGGACGGCGAGTGCTCCATCAGGATCCACGGCCCACCGCCGGCCAGACCGCGCGTGATGTCGGCCGACATCGCCAGCTCGGTGTGCGGGTGCGGCAGATGGTTGCCCAGGTAGTGGTCGTTGGACACGATGTCTTGCTCCGGAGCCCACTGGTGGTAGTTCATCCCCTCGAAGGAGAACCCGACCATGAAGTTCGTGGTCACCGGGACGCCCGGAGACACCTGGTGCAGGAGGTCGCGTTCGGCCAGGTAATGCGCTCGGTGGGCATCGGAGCAGAACCGGCGCCAATCCAGCTCGGCCGTGGGGTTAGGAATCGCCGTGGTCACCCGCGGGGGTATGACGTCTGCCCAGTCGGCGTAGCGCTGGGACCAGAACGTGGTCCCCCAGGCCTCGTTCAGCGCGTCGAGCGTGCCGTATCGAGTGGTCAACCACGCTCGGAAATGCTCGCCCGACACCTCGCAGAAGCACATCAGGTTGTGGCAGCCGAACTCGTTGCCGACGTGCCACAACGCCAGTCCCGGATGGTCGGCATACCGCAGGGCGAGCCGTTCGACCAGGGCTAGCGCTGCGGTGCGATAGTCCTGGCTGGAGGCGCACCAGGTCTGTCTGCTGCCGTGGGAGAGCCGGATCCCGCTGCGATCGACCGGCATGCTCTGCGGGTGCACGCGAGCAAACCACGGCGGGGGTGAGGCCGTCGCCGTGGCCAGATCGACCACGATGTCCGCGTCATGCAGGCGGTCCAGGATGCGATCCAACCAGTCGAACTCGTATCGGCCGGGCTGTGGCTCGAGCAACGCCCAACCGAAGACTCCCACCGTGGCCATGGTGAATCCGGCTTGGCTCATCAGCTCGATGTCTTCGTCGAGGGTCTGCGGGCTCCACTGCTCGGGGTTGAAGTCACCACCGAACAGCAACCGGTCTGTTGGCCAAGGCCTCATCGGCTGACCATGACACCCCCGCCAACGATAGTCAACAGAATCAGTCAAATTTTGCTCTCGTTCGCCAATTCTGTTGTTTTTTGGTGTTTTCTCTTGACACATCAGCCGTTCACCGACAATGTGTGGAGGGTTCCTGTCTGATCGTGACTAGATGCGTCCTCAGTCGATCCGGGCGGGAGGATGACCCCACTCAGTGACGAGTGCGCCTAGGAGGCCCGCATGTCAGCCCGTTCCCACTTCTCCCGACCTCCGACTCCGACCCAGTTGGTGCGCCGGAACCAGGGGCTGCAGACTCCTTTCTCTCGACGGTCCCTGCTGCAGGGGTTGGCCGGCGCCGGGGCCCTGACCACGCTCGGCGCCTGCGGCTCGAGCGATCCGAACCAGATCGCCGTGGGGTCGCGAGCAACCGAGGACGTGCCCCGCAGGGCCCTGGAGGCCACGATGGCGCTGTATAAGGAGAAGACGGGGGTCACCGTCGATATCAACGCCACGGATCCCAACACCTGGCAGGAACAGATCAACTCCTATCTGCAGGGCAAGCCCGACGATGTCTTCCAGTGGTTCGCCGGATACCGGGGACGCTTCTTCTACGAGAACGGTCTGGTCGGCGAGATCAGCGACGTCTGGGACCAGGTCGGGGACGGGTTCAGCGACGCCTTCAAGAAGGCCTCCACCAACGAGGCCGGCCAACAGATCTTTCTTCCGTTCTACTACTACCCCTGGGCCGTGTTCTATCGGCCGAGCGTCTTCGAGAAGGGCGGCTATACCCCACCGGAGACCATGGATGAGTTCGTCGCGCTGTGCAAGGACATGCAGGACAGCGGGCTGACGCCGATCGCCTTCGGCGCCTCCGATGGTTGGCCGCAGATGGGCACCTTCGACTACCTCAACATGCGGATGCACGGTTACCAGTTCCACGTCGAGCTGATGGCCGGTGAGCAGCGCTGGGACAGCGACGAGGTCCGGGCCGTCTTCGACACCTGGGCAGGCCTGTTGCCCTACCACCAGGAAAGCCCGCTCGGACGCACCTGGCAGACCGCGGCCCAGTCCATGCAGCAGGGCAAGAGCGGGATGATCGTGATGGGCCTGTTCCTCAACCAGCAGTTCGCGGAGGGTGAAGATCGCGAGGACCTGGACTTCTTCAACTTCCCGCAGATGGACCCGACGATCGGGGCCGACGCCATCGAAGCGCCGATCGACGGCTTCATGATGCGCTCGGACCCCGTCAACGAGAGCAAGGCCAAGGACCTCCTGGAGTTCCTGGGCACCGCCGAGGCCGTCAGCACCTACGTCGAGATCGACGCCCAGATCGGTGCCCACCAAGAAACCGACACCAGCACCTACGACCGGCTGCAACGCAAGTCCGCCGACCTGGTGACCAACGCCGAGAACATCTCACAGTTCATGGACCGGGACACCCGCCCGGACTTCGCGGCCACCGTGATGATTCCTGAGCTCAAGCGGTTCTTGGCCGAGCCCACCAACGTCGCCGGGGTGACCTCGTCAATCCAGGCGCAAGCCGACTCCATCTTTCCGCAGAACTGACCGGCGCATCCCTTAGGAGTTCGGAATGGCTACCGCATCGTTACCCCCCACTGACACCGACGACGACTCCTCGGCCGCGCCGCCGGAGAACAAGAAGCTCCAGCTGCTGACCGGCAAGGACCGCACGGTCCTCGCGCTCATGGTCGGCATACCGGCCATCTTCGTGCTCGGCCTGGTCTGGATCCCGGCGCTGATCAGCGTGCTGCTCTCGTTCACCAAGTGGAACGGCATCGGCCCGGTCAGCGACATCCAGTGGATCGGGCTGCAGAACTACACCGACCTGCTCACCATCTATCCGCCGTTCGTTCCGGCGGTCACCAACAACCTGCTCTGGCTGGCGGTGTTCTTCCTCATCGCCACGCCCCTGGGCATCTTCATGGCCACGTTGCTGGACCGTGAGGTGCGGGGCACGACATTCTTCCAGAGCTCGCTCTACCTTCCGGTCGTCCTGTCACTGGCCCTGATCGGCTTCATCTGGCAGCTCATCTACAGCCGGGACCAGGGTCTGCTGAACGCCATGCTCGGCCTGGACGGCTCGGCCCGGATCGACTGGCTCGGCGATGCCGATATCAACATCTATGCCGTGCTCGTCGCCGCCTCGTGGCGACATGTGGGCTACATCATGTTGCTGTACCTAGCCGGCCTGAAGGGCATCGACCCCGCGTTGCGGGAGGCGGCGGCCATGGACGGCGCGAGTGAGGTCCGCACCTTCTTCAGCGTGATCCTGCCCGCGATGCGGCCGATCAACGTCGTCGTCCTGGTGATCACAGTCATCGAGGGGTTGCGAGCCTTCGACATCGTCTACGTGATCAACAAAGGAACCAACGGGTTGGAGCTGCTCAGCACCCTGGTGGTTTCCAACGTCATCGGCGAAGCATCGCGGGTCGGATTCGGCTCGGCCATCGCCACCATTCTGCTGATCATCAGTCTCGTCTTCATCGTGGTCTACATGATCTCGATCTACCGTGAGGATGCCTCCGAATGAGCACCGACGCTCCCACCGCCACGACCAACCCGCCCGACTCGTCGTCCTCGGGTGCGCCCGTCCGGCAGCAGCCCACGAAGCGAGGGATCACGCCCAGCCGGGTCGTCCTCTACCTCTTCTTGACCATCATGGCCCTCAGCTGGTTGTTCCCGGTGGCGTGGGCCCTGTACAACTCGTTCCGGGACTACGACTACACCGCAGCGAACGGGTACGTGTCGTTCGGTGGCTTCACCTGGTCGAACTACACCGACGCATGGAGCAGCGGCAACTTCACCCAGCTCTTCCTGAACTCGGCGATCATCACCATCCCGGCGGTGGCGTTCACCCTGTTCTTCTCCACCATGGCCGCCTTCGTGCTCTCCCGCTTCACCTTCTGGTTCAACCTGCCCATGTTGATCCTGTTCACCGCGGCTAACCTGTTGCCCCAACAGTCTTTGCTGATTCCGCTCTTCCGGTTCTTCCGCGAGGTCGAGCTGCTCGACACCTATCTCTCGGTGATCCTGGTGCACGTCGCGTTCCAGACCGGCTTCTGCACCTTTGTCCTCAGCAACTTCATGAAGGCTCTGCCACAGTCGCTGACCGAGGCGTCGCTGGTCGACGGGGCCAGCGTATGGCGTCAGTACTGGCAGATCGTGCTGCCGTTGTGCCGCCCCCCGTTGGCGGCCCTGGCGGTGCTGCAGGTGACCTGGATCTACAACGACTTCTTCTGGGCGGTAGCGTTCTTGAACAGCGGCGAGAAGTTCCCGATCACCTCGGGCCTGCAGAATCTGCGCGGCCAGTTCTTCACCGACTACAACCTGCTCAGCGCCGGTTCGATCCTGGTGGCCATCCCGACCATCGTGGTGTTCCTGGTGCTCCAGAAGCAGTTCGTGTCCGGCCTGACCTTAGGAGCCGACAAGGGATGACTCACGTGGACGCCGGTTCGTGGCGTTCCGACGGCCTCGTCGTCCTCCGGGGCGGTGGCACCAGCCTCATTCTGGTGCGCCGCCCCGATGGGCTGCCGGAGATCGTTCACTGGGGCGCCGATCTGGGCCGGATCACCGATGCCGCCGAACTGCTTCGCGCCGGTGAGTCTCCGGTGCCGCAGAGCGGGCTGGACGACACCTGGCCGTTGACCCTTCTGCCCAGTGAGACCGACGGGTGGTCGGGGCGGCCAAGCCTGTCGGCGCACCGGGCCGGTCGCACCGTGATCACGCAGTTCCGCGGTGCGGACGTCGACCTGAGCGGCAGCAAACGCGGCCCGAGCACCCTGCGGGTGGCGGCCCAGGATGACGACGCCGGCATCGCCTGGCAGTGCACCCTGACCGTTGATGAGCATGGTGTCCTGACGATGCAACACCACGTCACCAACACCGGCGAAGATGTGTTGGACGTCGATGAGCTGATCGCGGTGATGCCCCTGCCGTCCACTGCCCGCGAGGTGTTGGATCTGACGGGCCGGTGGTGCCGAGAACGCCACCCCCAACGCTCCGTCCTGCAGCACGGCGGAGCGATCCGCGAATCCCGACGGGGTCGAACCGGGCATGACGCCACCGTGTTGATGGTGGCCGGCGAGCCCGGATTCTCCTTTGGCCGCGGCGAGGTGTCCGGGGTGCACGTGGCCTGGAGCGGTGACCACGTCCACCTGGTGGATCAGCTCCCCGAAGGCGCCGGACGGCATACGGCGGTCATCGCGGGCGGGGAGCTGCTGCGAGCGGGTGAGGTCAGGCTCGGGAGCGGACAGACGTATGCCACCCCGCCGGTGTTGTTCGCCCGTTCCCGACGCGGTCTGGACGGGCTGAGCGAGGCGATCCACGGGTACGTTCGGGCCCGCCCGAGCCACCCCCGCACGCCGCGACCCGTCACGGTGAACTCCTGGGAGGCGTTGTACTTCGACCACAGCTCCGCGCGTGTTACGGCGCTCGTGGACACCGCGGCACGGATCGGCGCCGAACGACTCGTGCTGGACGACGGCTGGTTCACCGGACGCCGCGACGACTCGCGCGGGCTGGGCGATTGGCAGGTCGATCCGGCGGTCTGGCCGGACGGTCTACGGCCCCTGGCCGACCGGGTCCGCGGCCACGGGATGCAGATGGGCCTCTGGGTCGAGCCGGAGATGGTCAACCTCGACTCCGACGTCGCGCGGGCTCACCCGCAGTGGCTGCTCGCGCCCGACCGAGCAACGCAGGGCACGCGCGCGTGGCGACGCCAACAGGTGCTGGACCTCACCGAGCCTGGTGCCTTCGAGCACGTGCTGACCCACGTGGACCGAGTTATCACCGACGTGGGCGTGGACTACCTCAAGTGGGACCACAACCGCGACCTGCACGAGGCGGTCGACCGACAGGGACGTTCGGCCGTGCACACTCAGACCCGAGCCGCCTACGACTTGATGGCCGAACTGCGCCGCCGCCATCCTGGGCTGGAGATCGAGTCGTGCGCGTCCGGCGGGGCTCGCGTCGACCTGGGGGTCTTGGAGCACGCCCAGCGGGTCTGGCCGAGCGACTGCAACGACCCGGTGGAGCGACAGACCATCCAGCGATGGACCGGTCTGCTGTTGCCGCCGGAGCTGCAGGGCACCCACGTCGGGCCGACCAGGGCGCACACCACGGGTCGGGTGACGGACCTGTCGTTCCGCTGCCTCACCGCGTTGTTCGGCCATGCGGGAATCGAGTGGGACATCAGCGTGCTGAATGACGCCACGCTCGATGAGCTGGCCGGCTGGATCGCCCTGCACAAGCGGCTTCGCCCCGTGCTGCACCGCGGCCGCACGGTGCGCACGGAGCTCGACGACGGGGCCTGGTTGCACGGGGTCGTCAGCGCTGACGCCAGCCGAGCGGTTTTCGCCTACATCCGGATGAGCACCGGGGCCGCAGCCCGCCCCGGGTTGGTGCGACTCCCCGGTTTGGACCGTGCTCGGCGCTACTGCGTGCGGGCGCTCGACCCGCTCGGAGGCGCCACCACCACGCTCAACGGTGTTCCGATGCGCCAGCCCTCATGGATTGCCGAGTCCGTGACCTTGCCAGGCAAGGCCCTGATGCGGCACGGTCTGTCCATGCCGGTGCTCAATCCAGCCGCCGGACTGCTGATCGACGTCACTGCGCTCGAGGGTGCCTGAGCTCGAGGGTGACTGAGCTCGGCCCGGACGGCCTGAGAAGGATGGATCGATGACCGAATATCAAGTGACGTTCTGGCGAGAGCTGCCCTCGATGGTGGTCGCTCGCGAAGGCTCGGAGGTGGCCAAGACGCAGTTGGCGGGCCGCTTGCAGGGTGCCATCGACGAGGCGGCGATGCGCCTGGGTGAGATCGGCAGCGAGGACTACCTCATGGGCTGGACGCGCGGCCCGTGGACACCGAGCGAGGGCACCCCCGACGCGGTGGCCCAGCGGGTCTCCAGCGACCTGGCCGAGCAGTGGTCTCGCGAACGGGTGGCGGCATACCTCGATGACCTCGGGCCGCGAGCAGCCACGACCGAGTAGCTCAGTGGACCACCCGGTAGTGGCTGCTCGTCATCCCCGAGTCGCCGTAGGACGTCCCGACGTGCTGCAGCTGCACGTCGGCCCCTAGCGCTCCGAACAACGCAATGCCGTCACCCAGGAGCACGGGGGCGGTCGTGATGACCACGTCGTCGATCAGCCCCCGTCGCAGGAACTCCTGAATCACCTGCCCGCCGTCGACGTAGACCTGCCGTGCGCCCCGTCCTTCCAGCAGCTCGATGACCTCGGGCACCGAGTGAGCCACGCTCACCCGATCATCGGCCCCCCGGCGCACGGTCGAGCCGAGCACGATGACGTGCGTGCCGGCATACGGCCAATGGTCGAAGGTGAGGATCTTCTCGTAGGTCCCACGGCCCATCACCAGGTGGTCGATCCCGGCCATGAACTCCTCGTACCCCGGCGGCGGGGCGGGCCCGTCGTGGGCTGCGGCGTGGTTCAGGTCCGGCGGCGGGTCGGTCAGCCAGTCGAGGTCGCCGTCGCGGCGGGCGATGTAGCCGTCCAGGCTCGTCGCGATGAAGACCCGGCCCTGCCAGCTGTGTGACGTCATGCCCGCCATGGTGACATCCGGGTCCGCCGTGGCTATGGCGCCCTGGTCACCGGCTGTTGCAGTTCGGTGACCCACTCGGACTGATCGTATGCAGGGTCGGCCTTCACGTAGTTCTCGCGGCACGGACCACTGGGGCTCCACCCTTGGTCCGAGGCCCACCGGGACAGCTGCTGCCAGGCGGCCCCGATGCCGTCCATCGAGCCGAGGTGGACCGCGCAGACCGCCGTGTCCACCGGCGGCAGATCCACCGTCCGGGCACCGGGGACGGATCCGGTGCAGCCGAAGCCGGCCGTCACCTCGATCTCGTTCTCGCTCATGGCGTACTGCGCCATCGCGACCTGCAGCGAGCCCCCGGCCCGCGAGACTGCGGTGGCCAGCTCGGCGAACGCCGGTCCCACGAACTCGGCGATATCGGGTTGTGACTCGACGGTGGCTTGTTTGGCGGCGAGGCGAACGGCGGGCAGGGACTTCACGACGTACTCGGTGTCGGACATGGTTTGCTCCTTCTCGATGAGGCGGAGACGATGCTCGACCCCGCTGAGCCGGTCCCGGGCCAGCGACTCCTCGGACTCCAGCTCGGCGTGTCGTAGCCGCAGCATTCCGCGCAGCTCCTCCGGGTCCACGCCGCCGTCCACGATCGACCCCACCTGTTCCAAGGTGAAGCCGAGATCTTTCAGGGCGACGATCCGGTTGAGCCGAGCGAGCTGCTCTGCGGCGTACTGCCGATAGCCGGAGTGCGGGTCGATGTCCGCAGGGGGCAGCAGGGCGATCCGGTCGTAGTGCCGCAGCATGCGCACCGACACCTGGCCGAGTCGAGCAAACTCTCCAATGGATATCACGATGACTGTTCTCCCGCCTGACACCGTGTCAGAGTCAAGCGCCCATCCTGCCGGGGCCATCGTTGACGAGCGCGCACCAAACCCTGGGTGGCCGACCTCAGGCTTCGGCGAACGGGCCCGAGGCACGGGATGTGCGATCGAGGCTGATCCGCCGCGGAGCCGTGTCCAGCCCGCGCTCCATGCACCAGCGCACCGCCTGACTGCGCGAAGTCACCCCCATCGTGCGATAGGCCGAGCGGATATAGGACTTGACGGAGTTGATGCTCAAGAACGTGCGCTCCACGATCTGCTTGTTCGACAACCCCTGAGCGATGAGCGCGACGATCTCCGATTCGCGGGGGGTGAGCCCGTATTCACGCCCCGGCCATTCCCCGGCCACCACGCGCGCATCGGGGGTGGGTTCCGGCGAGATCACCCGTTCCCCGTCGCGGATGCGGTGCAAGCAGCGCACCAGCTCCTGCGCCGATAGCGATTTCGAGAGGACCCCGCTGACGCCCACCTCTTGGGCGTGGGCGACCACGTCCGGGCTGAGGTTCCAGGTGTAGAACACCAGCGCTGCGATATTGGCGTTTCGCATGATGTCCTGCAGGGACTGGCTGCCGGCACCTTCCATCGCGAAGGTGTCGTAGAGCCCGATGTCCACCGGCTCCGAGACCGGCGTGCCGACGTCCATCTCGACGACCCGCAACTCGTCGGCGAACGGCTCCAGAAGCCCGGCGACGCCACGCACGACCACTTCGAAGTCGTTGATCACGGCGACCGTGAGCACCTCTGCTGGGACAACCATGATCGAAACGTAAGCCATGCGGTGACTACTTCCCACCTCCACCCCCCCTTCTCACCCTTGCGGGGGTACTGTCCGGCCGCTGCGGTTTCTACCGTCACAGGGTGCCTATAACGACAGTCTGGAACTCCCCTGCCTGGGCCGATTCACAGATCGCCGACCGACTTCAGGCACGAACCACGGACGTCGACGACGCCCTCGAGCTGGCCACCGAGCTCTCGGCTCTGGGGTCGATGATCGGCCGCGATACCTGGCCGGTCCTGTCTGCGTTGGCCACCATCGGCAGCGTCGATCTCAGCGCCGCGCGGGTCGTCGAGCCCCACCTCGACGCGCACGCCATCATCGACCAGGCTCGAAGCACGGATGAACCCGCGCTGAGGTATGCCGACCACGCCACCTGGGGGGTGTACGCGGCCAGTCCCCCCGGCACCCGGGTCCACGCGAAGCGCGCCAGCGCCACGGGCGGATGGACCGTGACCGGCGCCAAGCCGTGGTGCTCGTTGGCCGATCGTGTCTCACACGCCCTGATCACCGCCTCCCGCCCCGGTGGCCGACAGCAGCTGTTCGCCGTCCCGATGCGTCAAGCGTCCGTCGACCCGCAGATGTCGCACTGGAAGGCGCACGGTTTGCCGCACGTTTCGACCGGCACCGTGCACCTCAATGGCGCCGAGGCCCACCCCGTGGGACCCCCAGGGTGGTATCTGGACCGGCCGGGCTTCGCCTGGGGTGGTGTCGCGGTCGCCGCCATCTGGTTCGGTGCGGCAGCCGCCGTCGCCGGTGCCCTGTGGGACGCAGCGCGGGACCGCGCCCCTGATCAGATCGCGTTGATGCATCTGGGCTCCTGCGACGCGGCGCTGCACAGTGCCCTGTTGGCGCTGCAGGCCGCAGCGACCGCAATGGATCACGGGGTGCCCGACGCCGAGAAGGCAGCAGTGCTGGCCGCGAGGACTCGCGCATGCGTGGCCGAGGTCGCCGAACGTGTCCTGACCACCGTGGGCCACGCGCTCGGCCCAGGGCCACTGGCCTTCGATCAGCCCCACCTGCAACGGGTGGCTGACCTCACGCTCTATCTGCGTCAGCACCACGCCGAACGAGACCAAGCCCGGCTCGGTGCGTTGGTGGCTCCGCCGACGAAGCCCGCCCCGACCCTGGTCGACAAGGCTGCCTCGTGAGCGCACCGACGACGCGGTTCAGCCACCTCCAGGAAGGCACGTCCGAGGCGCTGTGGTGGTCGGCGCCGCAATGGGACACCGTGCCGGTGCTCGACCGGGCGGCCACGGCGGCGTCCTTCTCCAAGGTCATCGTGGCTTCAGCCCACCCGGACGACGAGACGTTGGGCATCGGCGGACTGGTGACCGACCTGGCGGAACTGGGCGTCCCGATCAGCGTGCTCGTCGCCACCGCCGGAGAACGCTCTCAACACGGGTTGGGTGACCGCGCACGCGAACGGCTCGCAACCCTGCGCCGCCGGGAGGTCGAACGGGCCGTGTCCGGGCTCGCTCCGCAGGCGCGACTGGCCCACCTCGGCCTTCCCGACACCGGGTTGCACCACCACGAGGCGGAGCTGATGGACCAGATCGCGCGGCGAGTCGATCAGCGCACCCTCATCCTGGCCCCGTGGATCGACGACGGACACACCGACCACGATGCCGTGGGCGCGGCCGCGGCAGCGGCATCGGCCGCTACCGGTGCAGCCGTGGCTCACTATCCGATCTGGTTGTGGCAGTGGAGCGATCCGCAGTCCTTGCCGTGGTCGTCGATGGTGGCCTCGGAAACCTCCCTGGTGGGTTGCTGGCGCAAACGGGCCGCCCTCGAAGCATTCCCCTCGCAGAGCACCGCCCCGCAGAACGACAACGGCCGAGTCGAACAAGCGGCGATTCTGGGACCGACCTCGCTGGCCCGAGGTCGCCGGTTGGTCGAGACCCTGATCGCAGCGCACGGCACCCTGCCCACCGTGTCCCGCGGCGGGCACGCCGAGCACGACATCGCCCGGAGGGCGGCGTTCGACCGGATGTATGACGGCGGAACCGACCCGTGGGGCAACGCTGGCTCCTTCTACGAAGAGCGTCGGCGCGCGCTCCTGCTGGCCATGCTGGGCCGCAGCCGCTACGGACGAGTCCTGGAGCTCGGATGTGCGGACGGCTACCTGACGACCGCGCTGGCGGACCGCGCCACCCAGGTGTTGGCCTTTGACACCAGCGCTCGTGCCGTCGCCGCCGCGCGCATCGCCAGTCCCACCTCGTTGATCGAGCAGGGCAGCGTGCCGCAGGACATACCCGAGGGTGAGTTCGACCTCGTCGTGCTGTCCGAAGTCGGCTACTTCTTGACCCCGCTCGAGCTGATCCAGACGTTGCGCCGGGCGCGCGCCGCGCTGGCCCCTGGGGGTGAACTGGTGTTGTGCCACTGGCAGCACCCGACCAACGGTGTGCCGTTGGACGGCGTACTGGTGCACGAGCAGGCAGTCGCCCTGCTGGGCTATCCCCCGCGGGCCCGGCACGTCGATGAGGACCTGTGCATCGAAGTGTGGGGCGATGCTCCCTCCGTCGCGGAGTCCGAGGGCCGCACATGAGTGCGGTGCGCGACGTCGTCGTGGCCATCCCGGCCCGCAACGAAGAAGACCTGCTGAGCACGTGCCTGTCCAGTGTTCGCGCCGCGCTGGCCACATTGGTGACGTTGCACCCGGACGTGCGCACGGCAGTCGTCGTCGCCCTGGACGGGTGCACCGACGGGTCGGCCGAGGTGGCCCGGCGAGCAGGAGCCCACATCGTTGAGCTCATCGGTGCCGGGGTGGGCGCCAGCCGCGATGCTGCCGCTCACCACGGGTTGGGTTGCCTTGGCGGGCCACAGGACGCGCTGACCTGGCTGGCCTGCACTGACGCAGACACGGTGGTTCCCCCGAACTGGCTGGTCCGTCAGTTGATCTGGGCCGACAGCGGGATGGACATGGTCCTCGGGACGGTCGAGCCGGTGGGTGTGCGCGACCCCGCGGCCCTCGCCGCGTGGCACAGCAGGCATCGTCTGGGCGAAGGGCATCCCTACGTGCACGGGGCAAACCTCGGTGTCCGCGTCAGCACCTGGCGCAGCGTCGGCGGTTTCGGGCCGCGACGCGCCCACGAGGACGTGGCCCTGGCCGCTCGGGTGCGCAGTTCCGCGGTCTCGTGGGTCGCAACCGACACCACCAGAGCGCAGACCTCGGGCCGGTTGGTCGGGCGCGCACCGAGTGGCTTCGCCGAGTATCTGAACGCGCTGAGCTCCCCGCAATGAGGATCGCCGTGCTGGGACCCTCCCGGCATCCGGTGGCCGAGCCCTTCGCCGGCGGTCAGGAGTCCTACGTGGCCACGCTGGCCAGCGCGCTGCGCCGCCGAGGCCACCACGTGACGCTGTTCGCCGCGCCCGGCTCCGATCCGCGGCTGGCGGACGAGCTCGTCGAGCACCCCGTCCTCCCCGAGCTCTCGGCGGTGGCCGCGCTGGACCCGCAGCTGCCCGAGCCGGGGTTCCTTCGCGATCAACATGCCTTCCTCGCGGTCACCGACGCGCTACTGCGGCGTCGGGCCGATCTGGATGTCGTGCACAACAACTCGCTGCACCATCTGCCGTTGGCGGCCAGCCGGGCGATCGGCATACCCCTGGTCACGACCCTGCACACACCCCCGTTCCCGTGGATGGAACTCGGCATCCAGCTGTGTGACCCACGAGCGATCTTCGTCGCGGTCACCGACGCGCTCGCCTCCTCGTGGACCACCCTGCCACGCCCTCCCGTGGTCATCCCCAGCGGCGTCGACACCGAGCAGTTCTCCCGTGGCCACGGGGGCGCCGACGCCACGTGGATCGGTCGGATGGTGCCGGAGAAGGGTGCCGACCTCGCTGTGGGCGCCGCACGTCGCGCCGGTCGCCCGCTTCGCCTGATCGGGCCCATCGGGAACGGAGAGTGGTTCGCGCAGTGCGTGCGGCCGATGCTGGGCGGCGACATCACCTACGAGGGCCACCTACGTCACGGCGAGACCGCTCGCGCGGTCGGAAGCGCCGGGCTGCTGCTGATGACCCCTCGATGGGAGGAGCCGTTCGGGCTGGTGGCGGTGGAGGCCGCCCTGACCGGCACCCCGGTCGTGGCGTTGCGCCGCGGCGGTCTGGTGGAGGTGATCGACCCCCAGATGGGGATCCTGGTGAACCCGCAGCACACCGACGAGGAGACTTGTGACGCTCTCGCCAGCGTCGTGGACACCGCCGCGGCGATGCCTCGCGACGATGTGCGGGCCAGCGCCGAGCGCCGGTTCTCGGTGTCCTCCATGATCGATCACTACGAACGGGTCTATCGCCAGGCGATCGCACGATGGTGATCGGCTACTCATGGTGATCGGCTACTACGTGCACCATCACGGCGCCGGACACCTGACCCGCGCGCGAGTCGTGTCTGCACGGTTGCGAGCCCAGGGCCACCAGGTGGTGCTGTTGGGCTCTGACCTGCGTGGAAGCGAGGGAGTTGCCCTGCCGCGGGACAACGATGGTCTCACGGCCTTTGACGACCCGGAGGCTGGTGGTGCGTTGCACTGGGCCCCGCTGCGGCACCCGGGCTACAGCACGCGGATGCAGGCCGTGGCGTCGTGGGTGATCGCCCACCGACCCCGAGTCGTCGTGGTCGACGTGTCTGCGGAGGTGGTGGCGCTCCTGCGTCTGCTCGGGGTGCCGACCGTCCTCATCGCCCAGCCGGGCGAACGGACCGACGCCGCACATACGTTGGCGTTTCGCTGCGCTACCGCCATCCTCGCCCCGTGGCCCCCGCAGGCCCAACCGTGTCCGGCAATCCACGCCTTCGCCGACAAGGTGACCCACACCGGCGGGATCTCTGGCGTCGGAGCTCGCCCGAGGGTCGGCTCCTCGCAGCGGTCCCTCGGCGTGGTCCTCGAGCGACGAGGTGGGGCCGGGCCGACCGGCCTCGCCGCGCAGGTGCGCGACCGCCTGCCCGGTATGCAGTGGGTCCAGGCCGGAGCGGACCACTGGGTCAGCGACGTCGGCGCCCTGCTCAACCGGGCCCAGGTCGTGATCACCCACTGCGGACAGAACGCCATCGCAGATATCGCCGCCATCGACGTGCCCGCGGTGCTGCAGCCCCAGCC
>JBASAZ010000214.1:0-2452 GCA_049650845.1 Ornithinimicrobium sp. | reverse complement strand
CCCCAATCAGATCCCGGATACACCCCGCGACATCATGCATGGGGATTTTGGCATCATGTCGATGCTGGAGGAGCAGATCGATGCGTTCTCGGCGTAATCGTCGCAGCGATCTTTCGACCGATTGCCTTATGCTGATGGGCGAACTGTCGCGAACGAGGTTGCCAGCCTGATCGGTTGTCAGCCCGAACTTGGTGACGATGGTGGTGCCATTTCTGGCGCCCACCACTTCGCCGACCAGCTTTTCATTCTCCCCGTCACCGTAGAGGGGAGCTGTATCGAACATGGTGATGCCTGCATCCAGCGCTGCCGAGATCGTGCATCGAGCTTGCTGAGACGGAACGTGACCGTAGATTCCTGTTAGGGCCATGCAACCAAGACCAATGCGCCGGACACCAGCGAGTGCAATTGCGGCGGACGCCGCGTGACCGTTCGATGTCAATGTAGCCATCATCGACGTCAGCCAGAAGCACGTGCTTCGAATTCAGCAAGGCATCTGAGGACAGCTTCGTGGCGTTCGCCATTCTTCAACAAGAGCCGATTTGGTAGGAACCGGTTCACGACCTCAGCGACCTTTTGTCCTGCCAGCGCTCGGAACACCGCATTGTCGTCGCGTCCTTCCCCGACCGGAACAGCCGGATCCATGACAGTCATGAAAACGAGGTCGTATTCCCCCTTCCAGGCATCACAGACGCCGTCCAGGCGCGCCATCTTCTCTTCGGTTATGTCGCGATCGGTATGTGCGAGTGCTGCCAATAGATATCCCAGCGCATCATGGACTGGACGGTCCACGAGTATGATCTGCGACTTCAGCGTTGCTTCCATTTCAAGCTGCATCGCTCTTGCCATGAGCCACGCGGTGCTTTCGTATGTATGCCCTGAGAGGATCGGGAAGCCGGTGTCGCGCGCTTCCGCGGCGCTGTCATGGACATATTCAACTGTAAGACCGCGTTTTTCGAACTCTTCACGCAGAGCGTTCATAAAGGTGGTCTTGCCGGTCGAATGGGTTCCCGCGACGGCAATACGGAAAGCCTTAATGAATCTGGGGTGGCTCATAGCAATGACCCTTGGGTATTACGGGTGATATCACAGGCCTCTAGCTCGGCTTTGCGATCAGCATCTGTAAGATTATCGAGCAGATGTTTAAGCAGGAGGGCAGACAGGACCGCATCGTATTCTGCGTTGTGCGATTGTCCGCCCGTGATATCTGCAGCGATAATGTCGATTTTCAGTGCCTTTCCTAAAGGCCCCAGCCCATGCTTCTCCTGTTCTGGTAGCAGTCTGCGAGCGAGTTTCAGTGTGTCGTAAGCAGCTGATGGGCTCCATTCGGTCATCGCTTGGGATATTGTGTCCAATTCGACACGGACGTTGTGGCCAATGATCGGGTCATTCCCGAGCCATTCAAGGATGTCGTCTGCGACGTCTTCCATGCTTGGTGCGTCTTCGACATCCCGTTCATGGATGCCGTGTATGCGTGCAGCGATTGGTGATATACCGTGCTCAGGACGCACGCGCCATGTCTTGCGTTTGCCGGTCAGTTTGAAGTCGTCCACCTCGGCGATCGATAGTTCGACGATTTCCGGAGGAGAATTGCCGCTTCCTTCGACATCAACGGCCCATGCACGATTGATCATTCCCATCCCTCCTCGGCTCGTCCGTGTCTGTTCGGGTGGTGCGGCAACGCCCGGTCATGCACTTGATAACACATACTATGCTGGATGTAGTAACGCTGTTGTTCCTCGCTGTTTTGGACACTGATATATCCATCCGACATAATAGCGTTCTGCCGTTCCAGGCCTGCGATCTTCAAAACCTCGTCCATCCTATTTTTATCTGGTTGTTCATGCTGGTTTGCGCAAATTTCCAGCTGGCTTGCTGGACAGATGTCGCAAATTTCGCGGATGCCATAATGGCCGTTGTAGTCGGCTACCCCGTGCGCAAACGCGACGCCGCAAGACGTTTTTCTAAACAACGCACTTCCCGAGAAGCGGTTAATCACGCGGCGTTCCAGTTCTTGGGGCAATATCTTGCGCCTGGGTGTTTGCACATAGGATGTCTCGGCACCTATCGAGGCAAGGTGATCCCTGATCTCCGCCCTGTGGAAGAGGCCGGTAAATACGGTCGCATCCGCCATCGCGGCGAGCCTGTTGGCTCGTTCGATATGGTGGTCGCTATCATTGATTCCGCCGATGAGCGGGCGCCAATACAGTATTCGTTTGGTTCTTTTGGCATGCGCAGCCAATGTCGCCAGCGATTGTTCCGCGATTGTGCTATCGACAGGTTCCAACCGTTTATCGGTTATTCCGGACCATGTGACCAGAATCGTCACCCGGATGTGCCCAAGTCGCTCCAGCCTCTCGACGTCGGCAGGCAGCACCTTCCAGCGTGTGATCACCAGAACATGGTTGGTAAGCTTGCGTGCGTCGAGCAATTCCAGAGTGCGCATTAGGTGATC
>JBASAZ010000213.1:0-19438 GCA_049650845.1 Ornithinimicrobium sp. | reverse complement strand
GGAAGCCGCTCGGAGCGCAGCCCGTCGTAGTAGCTGAGCGAGGAGGCAAACACCGGGGTGGGCACGCCGTGAAGTGCAGCCTGGGCCACGATGCGGCGCCAGGCGGGCAGGCCCTCGTCCATGATGTCGGTGAAGAACGGGTCCGCCAGCAGCAGCGGCAGGTCGGGCTGACGCTCGTAGGCCTCGGTGATCCGGTTGAGGAAGACCGCGCGGATGATGCAACCGCCGCGCCAGATGCGGGCCATCGCACCACGGTCGACATTCCAGTCGTATTCGGCGCTAGCCGCAGCGATCTGATCGAAACCCTGGGAGTAGGCCACCACCTTGGAGGCATACAGCGCCTGGCGCACACCCTCGATGAACGCCTCGCGATCCTCGACCGCAAACGTGTCGGCTTGTGCTGGAAGCACCCCGAGAGCAGCCTCGCGCTGCGGCACCGAGCTCGAGAGGGCGCGAGCAAAGGTGGCCTCGGCGATCCCGGTGATCGGCACCCCCAGGTCGAGGGCGTTCTGGACCGTCCACCGGCCGGTGCCCTTCTGGCTGGCCTGGTCCACGATGACGTCGACCAACGGTTGGCCGGTGTCGGCGTCCACCTGCGCCAGCACCTCCGCGGTGATCTCGATCAGGAAGGAACCGAGGTCGCCTTCGTTCCACTCAGCGAAGATCTTGCCGATCTCCGCTGGTGAGGCATCCAGCCCCTGGCGCAGCAGTTCGTAGGCCTCGGCGATCAGTTGCATGTCGGCATACTCGATGCCGTTGTGCACCATCTTGACGAAGTGTCCGGCCCCGTCCGGCCCCACGTGGGTGCAGCACGGCACTCCGTCGACCTGGGCAGCGATGCTCTCCAGCATGGGCCCGAGCGCTTCGTAGGACTTCGCGGGGCCACCAGGCATGATCGAGGGACCTTTGAGGGCACCTTCTTCCCCACCGGAGATGCCGGCACCGACGAACAGAATGCCGACGTCTTTCAGCGCAGCCTCGCGCCGCCGGGTGTCCGGGAAGTGTGCGTTCCCTCCGTCGACGAGGATGTCACCCTCTTCCAGGTGGGGGAGCAGGCTCTCGATCGTGTCGTCCGTGGGAGCGCCGGCCTGCACCATCATGACGATGCGACGTGGCCTCTCCAGGCTGGCCACGAAGTCCTCGATCTCGCTCGCGGGGACAAAATCCCCGGTGTCGCCGAACTCCTCCATCATGGCGTCGGTTCGTGCGGTCGTGCGGTTGTAGAGCGCCACGGTGTGACCCCGACTGGCGAAATTCCGGGCCAGATTGAGGCCCATCACGGCCAGGCCAACGACACCTACCTGGGCGGTCGCGGTGTCAGTGGTGCCCGTGCCCTCGGCGGAGGCAGAACTGGACGTGTTGCTGGGGTCGGTCATCGGCGTGCTCCTCGGTTGGTCGCGGTGCTGAACCTCGTCCGAGCCTAGTGGGTCCACCGTGCCCGTTGAACTGTCAGCCGGTTGTGCTGAAATCGCCGGTATGCCGACTCTTCCGAAAATCACCCAGCGCGTCGTGGTGCTCACATCGGCCTTCAGCGTGGCAGTGCTGGCAGGCTGCGCGGGCCAGGAGACCGCCGAGGACGGCTCGGGGCTCGACACGGCGCCCAGCCGCTCAATCGGTCAGGGCGACGCGAACCGACAGGAAAGCTCGGGCGCAGAAGCCGACCCAGAAGCAAACGCAGAGCAACTGTTTCCCGACATCGTTGATGTGGCCGTGACCCGAGTCGATGGACACACCGCATCGTTTGCCGTCACGGTGTCTTCGCCCTACGACAGTCCGCAGCGGTATGCCGACGGTTGGCGGGTGTTGGATCAAGATGGTGAGGTGCTGGGTGAACACACGCTGGGGCATGATCACGCCTCGGAGCAACCCTTCACGCGGACTCAGAGCGACGTGATGATCCCTAGTGGCACAACCGAGTTGACGATTGAGGGCCGCGATCAGGTCAGTGGTTATGGCGGCGACACCGTGACCGTGCAATGGTGATGCTCTTGTGACTGCTGCGACTCCTGTGGCAAAGTGTCGCTCAGATCGGTGCCGTCGAGGCGCCACAGTTGAATAGCAAGAGGTCCGCAGAGCGCTGTCGGAGCCGTCCGCGAGGTCGTTGGGGAAGACGTCCCTCGTCATTAGGAGGCTCGGATGTCCGCTGTGATGCCGCGTGTCACAACCCGCGGGGTGGTGTTCATACACTCCACCCCCACTGCTCTATGCCCGCACATCGGGTGGGCGCTCGAAAGTGTTCTCGACACCCGAGTGTCCCTTGACTGGACCCCACAACCTGCTCAGCCCGGCACCATGCGAACCGAGTTCTCGTGGACCGGTGATGCCGGCACGGGCGCCCACCTTGCCAGCGCGATGCGCGGTTGGGACGGCCTGCGATACGAGGTCGTCGAGGAAGCCAGCCGAGGATCCGACGGTGCACGGTGGACGCACACCCCTGCCCTCGGCATACACCACGCCAGGCTTTCGGCCGACGGCAGCATCGTGGTCAACGAAGACCGGCTGCGGACGATCCTGGCCGAAGCCGGCGGCGTCGCCGCGGTGTTCGCCGCTGAGGTCGACCGGTGTCTCGGGGCGGCTTGGGACGCGGAGTTGGAGCACTTCCGGCACGCCGGTGAAGATGCTCCGGTGAAGTGGCTGCACAAGGTTGGCTAATCGTGCGGTGCCCCGGCCGGGTGCGTGACTCGCTGGCCTAGCCAGCGACCCTGCGATGGATGGCCAACATCCTGTCCGCCGACGCCCCCCAGGTGAATCGCTCGGCTTGGGCGCGGGCACGTGCGCGAGCGTCGGGCCGTTCCAGAAGAGCCTGGACGCCGTCGGCAAACGCCTGGGCCGTTGACGGCGCGGTGACCCCGCCTTGGCCCACCACCTCGCCTAGCGCCCCTTGAGCCGGACACACCGTGGGCACCCCGCACGCGAGCGCTTCGAGCGCCGCCAGGCCGAAAGTCTCCACGGGCCCAGGAGCAATCGCCACGTCCGCCATGACCATCGCATCGGCCAGGTCACGCCGATCGCTGATGTAGGGGTGAAAGGTCACCGGCTGGTTCGCGGCCTTCTTCATCAACTGCTCACGCATCGGGCCGTGGCCCAGCACCGTCAGCTGGACATCGAGCCCGCGCCCCCGCAACTCCCGCACGGTGTCGATGGACAGGCCCGGGTTCTTCTCGCTGGACAGACGCCCGCAGTGGATGATCTGCAGGGGCCTGCCGGCCCGTGGGGACGGGGCTCGGTGTGGCGCGAAGGTCGCAAGGTCGACCCCCAGCGGCACCACGTGGGCATCGATACCGGTGCGCTGAAACTCTTGGGCGGCGAACTGGCTGGGGCAGACGATCGCGTCGTATTCGCGCGCCGAGCGGCGGTTGAGGAAGTCGGCGACCCGGTGCGCCGGGCGGGGGGACAAGGGGGTGCGGCGTTCCATGATGCCGCTCATGTGCTCGTGGCTGATCATCACCGACCCGACGCGGGGGTCATGGCGAGCAGCCCACCGACCGGTCCATCGAAGCGTCGACCGGTCGGAGACCTCCAGGCTGTCCGGGCGGATCGCGCTCATCAGTGATGCCAAGCCGGCACGGCTCCAGATCAACGAGTACCCGGTTCGGGGAACCGCGCGGGCGGGCACCCGATACACCGTCCCCTGGCTCTCCTGGCTGAGAGCGGGGTTGGTCCGGTCCTCGGGAATGATCAACGAAACCTGATGGCCACGCTCGAGGTAGACCTCGCCCCACTGGCGAAGGGCTGTCTTGATGCCACCGGAGGTAGGGCTGACGAAGTTCGCGATCCGCACGATATGCATGAGCGAGAGACCCTACAGCGGGATGTTGCCGTGCCGCCCTCGCCGTTGCGGAGCCTGCAAGATCGCTTCGGCCAGCGCAGTACGGGTCTTTTTGGGCTCGACCACCTCATCGATCACGCCGATCTCGACCGCGCGCGCCAACCCTCCGGTCAGCTCCGCGTGCTCGGCAGCAATCTCGTTTTCCACGCGGGCCCGGTCCTCGGCCGGCACCTCGGCCAACTTTCGACGGTGCAGAATGCGGATCGCGGCGACGTGGCCCATCACCGCGATCTCGGCGGTCGGCCACGCAAAGACGCGTGAGGCGCCCAGCGAGCGGGCGTTCATCGCGATGTAGGCCCCGCCGTAGGTCTTGCGCGTCACCAACGTGACGCGGGGGACGACGGCCTCGGCGAAGGCGTGCAGCAGCTTCGCGCCTCGTCGTACGACCCCGTCCCATTCCTGGCCGACGCCGGGCAGATATCCGGGCACGTCGACGAGCACGATCAGCGGCACCCCGAAGGCGTCGCACATCCGCACGAACCGGGAGGCCTTCTCGGCCGAGATGGAGTCCAGACACCCGCCCAGCCGCATCGGATTGTTGGCGATGACACCCACGGTGCGGCCACCGAAGCGGCCCAGGGTGGTCACGATATTGGGCGCCCAGCGGGGGAACAGCTCGACCGAGTCACTGCCCTTGTCCAGCACGTTCGTGATCAGCGGGTGCACGTCGTAGGCACGTTTGGCTGACTCCGGGAAGGTTGCCGCGAGGTCACGGTTCTTGACCTTTTTGAGCACGAGTTCGCCCTGATCGGCGAGCAGCGAGCACAGCAGGCGGCCCTGCTCGTAGGCGTCGTCCGTGGTCTCGGTGACCACGTGCACCACACCAGATCGGCGACCGTGCGGCTCCGGGCCACCCAGGCGTAACGCGTCGACCGCTTCTCCGGTGACCGAGCGCACCACGTCAGGCCCGGTCACGAACACGCGTCCGTCCGGACCGAGCACCACGACGTCGGTCAGGGCCGGGCCGTAGGCTGCGCCGCCGGCGGCAGCGCCCAGCACGACCGAGATCTGCGGGATGACCCCGGAGGCTCGGGTCATGATGGCGAAGACCTCGCCGACCGCGTGCAGCGACACGACGCCCTCGGCGAGTCGAGCGCCACCGGAATGCCACAGACCCACCACCGGCACCTCGTCAGCCAGCGCCCGCTCGTATGCCGCGAGGATGACTTTGCATCCGGCGACGCCCATCGCGCCACCCTGGATCGTCGGGTCCGAAGCGAAGGTGACCACGGGAGTGCCCTTGACGCGACCCGTGGCAGCCAAGAAGCCTGAGTCGTCGATCTCGGTCAGGAACTCCAGCGTGTCCTGGTCAAAGAACGTGGCCAACCGCTTGGTGGGGTGACGGGGGTCGTCCTCACGGGGCGCCCGCGTCTTCGCCGACGACGAGGCCTGGGCCGACGCGTCGCTGGGGGCCCGCGAGGTCATCGCGCGCTCCTGAAGGTCAGGGCGACGTTGGCGCCACCGAAGCCAAAGGAGTTGTTCAGCGCGGCGATGTCACCGTCCGGCAGAGGTTGCGGCGTGTCCCTGACGACCTGCAGATCGATCTGGGGGTCCTGGTCCTGCAGGTTGATCGTCGGAGGGATCATTCGGTGATACACGCTGAGCACGGTGAGCACGGCTTCGAGGGCACCTGCCGCTCCGAGCAAGTGGCCCGTCATCGACTTGGTCGCGGTGACCGGGATCCTGGTGGCCAGTTCACCGAAGGCGCGGTGGATGGCCTTGGTCTCGGCGACGTCACCCACCGGCGTGGAGGTGGCGTGTGCGTTGACGTGGTCGATGTCCTCAACGCTCAACCCACCGTCGGCGATAGCCTCGAGCATCGCCCGAGCGGCGCCTTCGCCCTCCGGATGACCTGCGGTGATGTGGTAGGCGTCCGAGGACATACCCACCCCGGCCAGCTCGGCGTAGATGGTTGCGCCGCGAGCCTTGGCGTGCTCTTCGGATTCCAGCACCATGAGTGCCGCACCCTCGCCCATCACGAAACCGTCCCGGTTGGTGTCGTAGGGGCGGGAGGCCAGCGCCGGGTCCTCGTTGCGGGTCGACAGTGCCTTCATCGCGGCGAAGGCAGCGACCGTCACGGGATGGATGGCGGCTTCGGTGCCACCGGCCACCATCACGTCGGCGCGGCCGTCCCGGATCATCTGCATGGCCAAGCCCATGCCTTCGGCGCCACTGGCGCAGGCGCTGACCGGGCAGTGCGCACCGGCGCGGGCACCCAAGTCGAGTGACACTGCTGCCGCGGCCCCGTTGGGCATCAGCATGGGCACAGCCAAGGGGAAGACGCGGCGCGGTCCCCGCTCGCGCAGGTTGTCCCACTGGTCCAGCAGGGTCCACACCCCGCCGATGCCGGACCCGATTGCGACCCCCAGGCGATCAGCGTCGAAGTCGTCGGCGGTGAGTCCGCTGTCGGCCCACGCATCGCGGGCCGCGATCAGCGCGAACTGTCCGGCCGGGTCGTTGCGGCGCACTTCCACCTTGGGCAGCACCTCGGCAGCAGGGGTATGCAGCGTGGCTGCGAAGGTGACCGGCAAGTCGTGCTCCGCCACCCAGTCGTACTCCAGCGGTCGGACGCCCGAGCGCCCGGCCAGGATGGCATCCCAGGTCGAGTGCGCGGTGCCACCGACCGGGGTCGTGGCACCCAGTCCGGTGACGACTACTCGACGCTCAGTGCTGGCGGGCATGTGCTGCTCCTAGGGTGGTGATCGATAGTGATGCGAATGGTCGGATCGCCGCGGTATGCCGTGTCGCACCGACGCCTCGCACGGCCGTTGCGCGAGGACGGGCCGCGCGGCCGGGGCGATGACACGTTCCGGGACACGGCATACCGCACGCTGTCCGGTTCAGCCCTGGTTGTTGTTGATGTAGTTCACGGCGTCGCGGACATGGGTGAGGTTCTTGACCTCGTCGTCCGGGATGCGCACGCCGAACTTGTCCTCGGCGTTGACCACGATCGTCATCATCGACAGGGAGTCGATGTCGAGGTCCTCGGTGAACGACTTGTCCATCTGCACCGCGTCGGTCTCGATGCCGGTTTCTTCGTTCACGATCTCGGCGAGACCTTCGAGGATCTCTTGCTCGTTCATAGCCATCGGGTTGCTCCTTGTGTGTGCGCGATCAGTGTTCGCTTGTGCGGGGCTGACCCGGAATCCCGCCGGGCCGCGGGAATCTCAGGGCAGGATCACGACCTGTCCGGCATAGGCCAAGCCGGCGCCGAAGCCCAGCTGCAGGGCCAGGGTGCCGCTGAGGTCGGGGTCCTCATCCAGCAGGCGCGTCATCGCGAGCGGCACCGAGGCAGCCGAGGTGTTCCCGGTCTCGACGATGTCGCGGGCCACCTGCACGTGATCGGGAAGCTGGAGCTCTTTGACCATCGAGTTGGTGATCCGCAGGTTGGCCTGGTGCGGGACGAACGCGCTGAGCTCGTCGGCGCTGACGCCGGCGGCTGCCAACGTCTGGCGGGCCACGGGGGCCATCGAATAGACCGCCCACCGGAACACCGCCTGGCCCTGCATGCCGATCGACGGCCAGTGGATGCCCTCGGGACGGCCGGGGCTTTCCATCGCCTCACGCAGGTCCGTCCAGGGCTCCCGTTGGGCGATCTTGTCCCAGTTCTTGCCGTCCGAGCCCCAGATCGTCGGGCTGATGCCGGGGTAGTCCGAGGGACCGACCACTGCGGCGCCCGCGCCGTCACCGAAGATGAACGCGCTGCCGCGGTCCTTGGGATCGGTGAAGTCGGAGAGCTTTTCGACCCCGACGACCAGGACGTGTCTGGCGCTGCCGGAGCGGATCATGTCGTTGGCCAGGCCGATGCCATAGCAGTAACCCGCACAGGCAGCCGAGATGTCGAACGCCGCCGGCGCCGGCAGGCCGAGTCGATCCGCCAGCATCGGCGCAGCCGCAGGCGTCTGATAGGGATGGGTGACGGTGGCCAGCAGCACGACGTCGATCTGCTCAACGCCGACCCCGGCCTTCTGCAGAGCCTCGCGGCACGCGATCTCGGACATGTCGATGACGGTTTCGTCCGGACGAGCAAAGCGGCGGGTCGCGATCCCGGAGCGCTTCCTGATCCACTCGTCGCTGGAGTCGATGTGCTCGCAGATCTCGTCGTTGGTCACTACGCGCTCGGGGCGATACGCCCCCATCCCCAGGACGCGAGCGTGCGTCGTGGGGGGGTGGGCCTTCAAGACCGGCGGCGCGGCCGAGGGCCGTGCCTGGCTCGTCGGCCCGGCCTCCCGTGCCCCGTTCATACCGCGTCCTCGTGCGGGTGCAGACGCAGCAGCGGTTGGCCGGGGCCGACAGGATCGCCGGATTCGACCAGCCATTCGATGACGCGGCCGCCGTGCGGGGCCTTCACGTCGTGGGTTTCGCGCAACGTGCTGACTGTGGCCACGATCTCGCCGGGACGAACGTCGGCCTCACTGCCGATCGCGGGGGTGACGGTGCCCTTGACGGGAGAGACGACCAACCGCCAGGTCGGGGCATCGGTCGGCTCTTGGGTGGCACCGTGCTCGCGGATCATCCGGTGCGCCGCATCCAGGTCCTCCGGCGTCTTCAACGCCAAGGTTTCCACTCCGGGCATCGCCCGCTTGGCCAGTCCGGCGAGGGTGCCCGCGGGTGGAATCTCGATCAGCCCGCTGACGCCGAGGTCGATGAAGGTCTGCATGCACAAGTCCCAGCGCACCGGGCTCTGCACCTGGTTGACCAGGCGGGACAGGAAGTCACGTCCGTTGGCCACGATGGCGCCGTCAGCGTTGCTGACCAACGGGGTGCGAGGGTCGTGCACCGAGATCGCCCGGGAGTAGCCGCGCAGCTTCTTCACGGCGGGGGCCATGTGCTCGGTGTGGAAGGCCCCGGCAACCGGCAACGGGATGACCCGGGCCTTGGCCGGCGGGTCGTCGCGCAGCTGCTGGATCTGATCCAGGGTGCCAGCGGCGACGACCTGGCCAGCGCCGTTCATGTTGGCTGCGGTCAATCCGTGTCGCGCCAGCACGGCCTGCACCTCCTCGGGGTCCCCGCCGACGACGGCGGCCATCCCGGTGTCGGTCACGGCGCTGGCGGCGGCCATGCCGTTGCCGCGCTCCCGGACGAAGACCATCGCCTGCTCAGCGCTCAGCACCCCCGCCGCCGAGGCCGCCGTGATCTCACCGACGGAGTGTCCGGCACCGGCACCAACCGCGCCGAAGCCGTCCGCCGGGTGGTCGAACAGGGCGAGCAACGAGATGAGTCCGGCGCCCACGATGAGCGGTTGGGCGACAGCCGTGTCCTTGATGGTTGCTGCGTCCGACACCGTGCCGTGCTCGACCAGATCCAGCGCAGCGACCGCACCGAGCCAGTCCATCCGGTCGCGGAACCCCGGTAGTTCGAGCCACGGTGAGAGGAAGCCGGGAGTTTGGGAGCCCTGTCCGGGCGCGACGATGACGAGCACGCCTCAACTCTGCCGCGTTCATAGGGCGTTCACGCCCCAACGAAGCCCACGACATCTCGCGTTCACTTTTGTCAGGTTCCTACAAATGACACGTCACGGCGTGGGCGTGGTGTGCCCTCGGCCGACGCTGTCGCGCCAGCCACGGGGGCGCGGTTGATCGGACAAACGGCCTACGGCCAAGGCGATCTGGGCGGTCCACGCCTCTCGCGGAGAGGACAGATCGAGGTTGACCAGGTCCTCGATCCGGCCCAACCGATATCGCACGGTGTTGGGGTGCACGAACAGCACCCGACCGGTGGCCTCCACGCCACCGCCACACTCCAAATACGCATGAGCGGTCTCCAGCAGTGCGGAGCTGCTGTCCCGCAACGGCCTGTAGACGCGGTCGACCAACGCACGACGGGCTGGTGCCTCACCGAGCAAGGTGCGCTCGGCCAAGAGGTCGTCGGCGGCCACGGGACGGGGAGCCTGGGCCCACGCCAACGCTGCGTCCGCACCGGACAGCGCCGCCCGCGCAGAGCGCCCGGCGGCATACAGGTGCGGGACCTGAGGGCCGATCACGATCGGGCCGACCCCGAAATGGGGGGCCAACTTGGCGCCTTCGGCCAGCGGGTCGGCCGTCCGGCCCAGGACGCAGATGAGCCGTCGCCCCTGCACTGCGGTGAGAGCCTCGAGGTCGATCCGATGGGCGGCCTCGCGAAGTGAGCCGGCGATCCCGGCGGAGTCTTGCGGCTCGGCGTATTCCGGGGCAGAGCCGACCATCACGGCCACGTGGGTGACCTCGGACCAGCCGAGCTCGGTGACTCGGCTGCGGAACGTCTCATCCGCCTCACCCCGGACGATGGCGTGCACGACCAACGCCTCAAGGCGCGCATCCCAGGCCCCCCGAGACTCCGCCACCGAGGCGTAGATCTGGGCCGTGGCGAAGGCGACCTCCCGTGAATAGCGCAGCACGCCCTCGCGCAGCGCTGACTCATCGCCGTTGACCGCCAGAACCGGGATGTGCTCTTCAACCACGTCGACGGTGGTGCGGACCAGGTCCAGGGTCTGTCGTAGCGTGATCTTCTGCGCGAGCTCACGGGGGGCAGTGCCGAAGATGTCCGCGGTGATCGTCTGTGGGTTCTCCCCGCTGCGATACCAGGCGAGGAAGGCGCTGATCCCCGCTTGAGCGACGAGTGAGACCCACGAGCGATCCTCGGCGGATAGGTCCCGATACCACTCCAGGTCCCGCTCCATGGCTGCCGTGGCCGCAGTGGCCACCGCTCCGGTATGCCGGGAGGCGGCCTCTCTCGGGGGCTGAGTGCTCACCTAGCGAGACTAGTTCCTCGGTGCTGCCGTCCCGCGTCCGTTCCGGAAGCCGGTGGCCATACTGAACTGATGACCCCAGCCGCTGAGCGCCCGCACCGCGTCGACGAACCGCTCGTCATCGGTCACCGAGGTGCTGCCGGCTACCGACCGGAGCACACGTTGGCCTCGTATGAGCTGGCTGCCCGGATGGGAGCGGACTGCATCGAGCCGGATCTGGTCTCCACCGCCGACGGAGTCCTGGTGGCTCGCCACGAGAACGACATTTCTGGCACGACCGACGTCGCCGACCACCCCGAATTCGCCGACCGCCGCACGACCAAGATCATCGACGGCGGCGAACTCAGCGGGTGGTTCACCGAAGACTTCACACTGGCCGAGCTGAAGACGTTACGAGCTGTCGAGCGCCTACCGCTGGTGCGTCCCAAGAACACCGTCTTCGATGGGCGCTTCCAGGTGCCGACCCTGGCGGAGATTCTGACGTTGCGCGAGGCTTTGTCCAGAGAACTGCGCCGCGACCTCTGCGTCTACATCGAAACCAAGCACCCCACCTACTTCGGCGGAATCGGTCTGAGTCTGGAAGAACCGCTCGCGGAAGCGCTCAACCGTGCACGACTGAACGCGGCGAAGGCGCCGGTGTTCCTGCAGTCGTTCGAGCTCACGAACCTGCAACGGCTGGGCAACGAGCTCAACATCATGGTGCCGCTGGTCTTCTTGGTTTCCTCGGGTGCGCCCTACGACCTCATCGCGGCGGGCGACCCGCGCACGTTTGCCGACTTGGTGACCGCCCCGAGCCTGGCGGAGCTGAGCCAAGACATCGACGGCATCGGACCGGCCAAGGGGTTGGTGATGGCCACCCAACCGGACGGCAGCCTCGGCGAACCGACGTCGTTGGTGGCCGATGCGCACGCCGCCGGTCTCCTCGTCCACCCGTACACCTTCCGGGCCGAGAACATGTTCTTGCCCACCGACCTGCAGGTGGGTCCGGAGGCGAGGGACTTCGGTCTGCTGCCCGAGGAGATCACGGCATATCTGCAGGCGGGGGTGGATGGGTTCTTCACCGATCATCCCGACATCGGCGCGTTCGCCCGGGATGCCTTCGTCGCCACCGGCCACGAGCGCTCCTAGCGGGTCGTGAGCTGCATGGTGCGCTCGGTGCTGGCCGATAAGGCAACCCGCGACGCACCCTGCAGTTCACGGAATCACGATCAGCGGCCGGGCTTTAGGGTCAGGCGTCGCCGCCTGCCGTGCCGGAGGTTCCGGCGGTGACGTCGTTGATCTGATACTTCTCGCCAGCCTGAGCCACCGTGTCCGCCTCGATCTCCCCGCGGTCGGCCAACATCTGCAGGGCCTTGACCGCCATGGACGGCCCATCGATGTGGAAGTAGCGCCGAGCGGCGGCCCGGGTGTCGGAGAAGCCGAAGCCGTCCGCGCCCAGCGCGAAATAGTCCTCCGGAACCCATGGGGCGATCTGGTCTTGGACCTGTCGCATCCAGTCGCTGGTGGCGATGACCGGCCCTTCACCTTCGGAGAGTCGGCGAGTGACGTAGGGGATCCGGCGGTCACCGGTGGTCCCGAACGCCTCTTCGTCGCACCGCATGGCCTCGCGGCGCAGCTCCGTCCACGACGTCACGGACCACACTTCCGCGCTGACGCCCCAGTCCTGGGCCAGCAGCTCCTGAGCGTTCAACGCCCACGGCACTGCGACGCCAGAGGCCAGCAGCCGCACCTTCGGGCCATCGCCCTGATCCTGGCCGTCGTAGCTGCTGGAGATGCGGTGCATCCCCTGCAGGATGCCCTCGACGTCGACGTCCTCAGGCTCCGGTGGCTGCACCATGGGCTCGTTGTAGACCGCGATGTTGTACAGCAGGTTCTCCGGCTCATCGCCATACATCCGGCGCAACCCGTCGTGCATGATGTGCGCGATCTCGTAGCCGTATGCCGGGTCGTAGGTGACCACGGCCGGATTGGTGGCCGCCAGGAGCAGCGAATGCCCGTCCGCGTGCTGGAGGCCTTCGCCGGTCAGCGTGGTGCGCCCAGCCGTGGCGCTGATCAGGAACCCCCGGGTCATCTGGTCGGTGGCCGCCCAGATCCCGTCACCGGTGCGTTGGAACCCGAACATCGAATAGAAGACGTAGAACGGCACCATCGGCACGCCGTGGGTGTCGTATGACGACCCGGCAGCGGTCAGCGCGGCCACTGACCCGGCCTCGTTGATGCCGACGTGCAAGATCTGTCCCGAGGTGGACTCCTTGTAGGCCAACATCAGGTCGGCATCCACCGAGGTGTAGTTCTGCCCGTGCACGTTGTAGATCTTGGCGGTGGGGAAGAAGCTGTCCATCCCGAACGTGCGCGCCTCATCCGGGATGATCGGCACCATGTGCTTGCCGAACTCTTTGTCGCGCATGAGGTCCTTGAAGATGCGGACGAACGCCATCGTGGTGGCGACCTGCTGCTTGCCGGAACCCTTCTTGGCAACGGCATACAACTTCTCGTCGGGCAGTTTCAGCTTTTCGCCGGCGTCCGGGCGACGGCCGGGGACGTGCCCGCCGAGGTCTTCGCGCTTCTTCTTCATGTAGGCGATGGCTTCGTTGTCGTCGCCCGGGTGGTAGTACGGCGGAGCCCACGGGTCAGCCTCGAGCTGCTCGTCGGTGATCGGGATCTTCAGGTTGTCCCGGAACGCTTTGAGATCCTCCAGCTTCATCTTCTTCATCTGGTGGGTCGCGTTGCGTCCGGCGAAGTGCGAGCCGAGGCTGTAGCCCTTGATGGTGTGCGCCAAGATCACCGTCGGCTGGCCGGAGTGGTTCATCGCCGCTGCGTAGGCCGCGTACATCTTGCGGTAGTCGTGCCCCCCGCGCTTGAGCTTCCACCAGATGTCCGCATCCGACCAGTCCTTGACCAGTTCCTTGGTCGTCGGGTGGCGTCCGAAGAACTCGTCCCGGATGTAGCTTCCGTCGTTCGCCCGGAAGGTCTGGAAGTCGCCGTCGTTGGTGGTGTTCATCAAGTTCAACAGGGCTCCGGACTCATCGCCCTCGATCAGCGGATCCCAGCCTCGACCCCACAACACCTTGATGACGTTCCACCCGGCACCGCGGAAGTACGCCTCCAGCTCTTGGACGATCTTGCCGTTACCCCGCACCGGCCCATCGAGACGCTGCAGGTTGCAGTTGACGACGAAGGTCAGGTTGTCCAGCTCGTCGTTGGCGGCGACGTGCAACAACCCGCGCGACTCCGGCTCGTCCATCTCACCGTCGCCCAAGAACGCCCACACGTGCTGCTGGCTGGTGTCCTTCAGGCCCCGGTTGTGCAGGTACTTGTTGAACTGCGCCTGATAGATGGCGTTCATCGGCCCGATGCCCATGGAGACGGTGGGGAACTGCCAGAAGTTGGGCAGACTCCGGGGGTGTGGGTAGGACGGGAGGGCCCTGACTTCACCGTCGACGATGTGGGACTGCTCCTGGCGGAACCCGTTCAGATCATCCTCGTCAAGGCGGCCCTCAAGGAAGGCACGTGCGTAGATTCCGGGGGAGGCGTGGCCCTGGAAGAAGACTTGGTCCCCGCCTCCTTCGTGGTCCCGTCCGCGCCAGAAGTGGTTGAAGCCCACCTCATACAGCGTTGCGGCGGAGGCATAGCTGGAGATGTGTCCGCCGACCGAGACATCCGGGTGTTGGGCGCGGTGGACCATGACTGCCGCGTTCCAGCGGATCCAGCCGCGGTACTGCCGCTCCATGTCCTCATCGCCGGGGAACTCGGGCTCGGCTGCCGGGCTGATCGTGTTGATGTAGTCGGTGGTCGTCAGCGAGGGGAGGCCGACGTGGCTGTCCCTGGCCCGTTCCAGCATCTTCAGCATGAGATAGCGCGCCCGCTCGCGGCCCCCCTGGTCGATCGCTCCGTCCAGGGAGTCCAGCCATTCCTGGGTTTCGTCCGGGTCCGAGTCGGGGATCTGGCTCGGCAGACCATTCAGGATGGGGCCAGGGCTCTGTGCGTCGTTCGCCACGTCACGCCTCTCTGTCGCTGGTGGAGCAGGGATTGCCCAGTCTGCCACGCGTGGGTGTGCCGAGCACCAACCCATAGTGACCGAACCGGCGCCGCCTCCGATAGCCTGGAAACGGTCCGATGCCGCCGACGGACGGGTCATGCAGCAGACTATGACGACGTTGATAGTCGCCGCAGTCCTAAAGACTGACATATTCGGGATCGCGGCCAGGACCACTACGAGGGAGGATCGTGCACGTGGCAGGCACCGCAAGCAGCTCTGTCGTCGCAACCGTCGACAAGCTGGGATTCAAACCAGAACAAATCGTCATCGAATTCGGATACGACGACGACGTCGACGCAGAGTTTCGAGCTGCCGTCGAAGTCGCGGTCACCTCTCCGCTTGAGGACGAGAACTACGACGGTGTGGTCGACGCCGTATTGCTGTGGTGGCGCGAGGGTGAAGGTGACCTGACCGACGAGCTCGTGGACGCCCTGACCATGCTCGAGGAAGGCGGCTTCATCGCGCTCGTCACCCCTGGCCGGGGACGGTCGGACAGGGTGGAAGCGCATGTCGTTGCCGAGGCGTGCACCACCTCAGGCCTGACCGCCACGGGTGCCGTCCCGCTGAGCCCGCAATGGCACGCACAGCGATTGGTAGGCCGCAAGTGACCACGACCGCGTTCGGTGCGAGCGCTCTGGCTGTCGGCTCGGCTGCTCCCGACTTCACGTTGCGCGATCAATACGGCATGGCGCATACGTTGTCCACCATTGTCTCTGACAAGCACGCGCTCGTGGTCTTCTTCCCGTTTGCCTTCTCCGGAATCTGCACCGGCGAGCTGCTGGAAATCCAGCTCAATATCGACCGCTTCGTCAATGACTCGGTCCAGGTCGTGGGCATCTCCTGCGATGCCTCCCCGGCACTGAAATCCTGGGCATCAATCGAGGGTTATCGCTTCCCTTTGCTGTCCGATTTCTGGCCTCACGGACAGGTCGCGCAGGACTACGGGGTGTTCTTCGACGAAGCGGGTATGGCCGTGCGCGGCACGTTCGTGGTCGACCCGTCGATGACGGTCCGGTGGTCACTGGTTCTGGGACCGGGAGAACAACGAGACATCGGGGTCCTGAACGATGCCGTGACAGACTTGCCCGTCGCACACGTCTAGGCATCACCCACACCTCAAGAACGTTCACGGATAGCAATCAGGGCCTGTAGCTCAGGTGGTAGAGCACCGCGTTTACACCGCGGTTGTCGTCGGTTCGAGCCCGGCCGGGCCCACGTGCAGAGATCACCCGGCGTGCCCCTTCGGCACGTCATCGCCGCCCTGGAGCGGCTCTATCCACCGGACACCGCGCAATCATGGGATCAGGTCGGACTCGTGGTCGGCGACGCCGACCAAGAGGTGCGCAGCATTCTGGTGGCCGTCGATCCCACCGCTGCCGTGATCGCCGAGGCACAGGACCGCCAGATAGACCTGATCATCACGCACCACCCTCTGCTGCTGCGGGGGGTCCACTCCATCACGCCCGCGACCGCCAAGGGATCCGCGTTGCAGACCTTGATCCTGGAAGACCTCGCGTTGTACTGCGCGCACACCAACGCAGACGTCGCCGAGTTCGGGGTGGGACACGCGCTGGCTAGGGCGTGCGGTCTGCGGAACACGAGTCCGCTGACCATGGTCGAGGGGCAAGAACTCGGCCGGGTCGGCGACCTTGAGCAGGCGATGTCGCTGCTCGACTTCGCCACCGGCCTGGCCGGTGCGCTACGGCATACCCCCGCGGGTATGCGGATCAGCGGGCCCGGTGAAGCGCGGATTCAGCGGGTGGCCGTGCTCGGAGGCGCGGGTGACGACGCCTTTGAGGCCGTGCGGGACAGTGGCGCCGACGTGTACGTCACCGCCGACCTGCGGCACCATCCGGCATCGGAGGCGCGCGAACAGGCCCTTCTCGGCGACGGGAGGCCCTATCTCATCGACGCCGGTCACTTCGCCAGTGAAGCGTTGTGGTTGCCGCTGTTGGCCGAGCATCTGATCTCCGCGTTAGGACCTCTGGGAGCCGAGCTGAGCGTTCACGTCTCGTCCGTGTGCACCGACCCGTGGGACTTCTGGCTGCCGACGGGTGACTCATGAGCGGATCCGCGCACACTGGTGGGGCCCTGATCCGTGGCCTGACCGGCTTGCACCACGTCCGACTCACGGTCGTCGACATCGAGCGGTCCAAAGCGTTCTACGTGCGGTTGCTCGGGATGGAACCGGCCATCGACTTCACCGATCAACAGCACGACCCGCGGGCACGGCTGGATCCGGATCGCTTCTTCGGTGGCTGCACCTTCGCCTTCGGCGGTTACCTTCTCGGCCTGCGGCCGGTGGCGGATCCGCAAGACCGGTTCGACTCCACCCGGGTCGGACTGGACCACCTCAGCCTCGGGGTCGGCGACGTGGCCGATCTGCATGCCGCCGCCGGAGCGTTGAGCGAGGCGCGCATCACCCACGGCGGCGTGCGCGAGCTGCCGGAGCTGGGCATCGCGATTCTCTCCTTCCAGGACCCGGACGACATCAACCTCGAGTTGGTCTGCGCGCTTGCTGCCTCGGCGCCCTGGCGGTTGGAGTTGCACCGGCCCAGCGCCTAAGTTGGTCGCAGTCACTCGTCGGTGAGCGCCGGCGCGCACCGCAGTGGCGACAGCGTTTGCACCACCCATCCGATACCTGAGCGAGGCAGCCAGTGAGAGCAGACCCGGGCAGGCAGCGCGCCCTGTTGGAATTGCAAGCGCTGGACACCTCGCTGGCGCAGCTGGACCACCGGGAGACCACCCTCAGTGAGCACGCCCGCCTCCGGGAGTTGAGCGTCGAGCTCGAGAGCGCTCAGTCCGAGGTGGTTCGCACCGCCACGGCGCACGAGGACGTACAGCGGGAGCTGCGCAAGGCCGACGCGGACGTGCAGCTGGTCCGAGACCGAGTGACCCGTGACCAGGCACGCCTGGACGTCGGGGTCGGCAGCGCCAAGGATCTGCAGGGCATCCAGCACGAGTTACAGTCGCTGGCCCGACGGCAAGGCATCCTGGAAGACGAAGAGCTTGAGGTGATGGAGCGGGCCGAGAGCACCGAGCAGGCCATGGAACGAGCTCGCGGGCACGAGGCTGAGGTGACCCGTGAGATCGAGGTCACCACCGCACAGCGCGACGACAAGCAGGCTGATCTCGCCGTGGACCGGGACCGCATCGAGGCCACTCGCGCCGACCGGGTCGCCGCCGTCGGCAGCGACCTGATCGCCCTGTACGACAAGATCCGCGCCCGTAGTGGCTCCGGTGCTGCTCCGTTGACCGCCCGCCGGTGCGGCGGTTGCCACATCGAGCTGCACAACACCGACTTGAGCCGGATTCGAGAGGCGGCGGACGACGAGGTGCTGCGCTGCGAGGAGTGTGGCCGGATCTTGGTGCGCACCGAGGAATCCGGGCTCTGAGGATGCCGAGAAGGCTTGTCGTCGAGGCCGACGGAGGCTCGCGCGGCAATCCGGGAGTGGCCGGTTACGGCGCCTTGGTGCGCGACGAGCAGTCTGGCGTGTTACTTGCCCAGCGGGCTGCGCCGTTGGGCAAGGAGTCCAACAACGTGGCCGAATACTCCGGCCTCATTGCCGGCCTGCAGGCCATCATCGACTTGGGGCTCGAGCCCGACGCGCAGATCCAGGTGCTGATGGACTCCAAACTGGTCGTGGAGCAGATGGCCGGTCGATGGAAGATCAAACACGCCGATATGCGCCGGTTGGCTCTGCACGCCCGCGATCTGGTCCGACAGATCGAGTGGGCTGGTGGCACGGTGGATTTTGAATGGATTCCCCGAGCCCGCAACGGCGCTGCCGACGCCTTGTCCAACCAGGGCATGGACGGTGAGTACGTGAGCCTCGACAGCGCCACGCTCGCTCCATCTCCATCTCCATCTCCATCTACAGCTGATGTCGGTCCTGTGGCGGCAGCCAAAGCTACTGCACCTACGCCGGGTGTAGCCCCCGCGTTCGGTGACGCACGAACGCCGGACCCGTTGGCCCGCGACGCGATGAACGCTCGTCCACCGGCGATGAGCGAGCCCGTCCGGCTCGTCTTGGTGCGCCACGGTGTGACCGACTTCACGTTGTCCAGCATCCTGGACGGTCGAGGTGGCGCCGACCCTGCGTTGCACGAGCACGGGTTGGCCCAAGCGGAAGCGGCGGCTGCGGCCGTCAGCCACTACGTCCGCAGGCACAGCGGGTCCTCGGTCGGTGTCGTCACGTCCTCGCTGCGCCGAGCCAAGCAGACCGGCGCGGCGATCGCCGATGTCCTGGGCGTGCAACCACAGGTCGACGCGGATTGGGATGAGCAGAATTTCGGCGACTGGGACGGCCGAGCGTTGCCCGATCTGGCGCACTCGGCATACGACGACCTGCTGTCGCTGCGGGCCGACGCCGACTACGCCCGTCCCGGTGGGGAAAGTCACCGCCAGCTTGCACAGCGAGTCACACAGGCGTGGACGCGCGCCATCGAGCAGGGCGGCACCGTGGTGATTGCCAGCCACCGCAAACCACTGATGTGCGTCCTGTCGCACATCTTGGGGATCGATCACGAGCGCATCTGGTCCCTTGCCACCTCACCCGGCTCGCTGACCGCGATCGACGTCTGGCCCGACGGGGGAGTGTCAGTGGCGTTCGTCAACGACACCCACCACCTCCGCGAGATCGACGCCGCGGTTGAGGGATGAGTGGCCGCACCCGATCTCCGAGACCATCCAGGGCGTGCTCTACGCGGGGCTGGGGCTGCGCTTCATTGCCGAGGGCCGCACACTGGACTGGCAAGTTCCGCCCGAGTTGATCCCCGCCGAGCAGTGGAACGGCTTCGTCCTCCCGCCACCAGGGGATGAGCGGATCCCGCTGACCTACAC
>JBASAZ010000212.1:0-21210 GCA_049650845.1 Ornithinimicrobium sp. | reverse complement strand
GTGGAGCGACGGTTCGGCTGGGACACCCACGGTCTGCCGGCCGAGCTCGAAGCGATGAGCCAGCTCGGAATCAAGACCAAAGACGAGATCCTCGAGCTCGGCATCGAAGCGTTCAACGCCAAGTGCCGCGAGTCCGTCCTGAAGTACACCGACGAGTGGCGCGACTACGTCACGCGGCAGGCTCGGTGGGTCGACTTCGACCACGACTACAAGACGTTGAACCCCGACTACATGGAGTCGGTGATCTGGGCGTTCAAAGGGCTCTACGACAAGGGCCTGGTCTACGAAGGCTTCCGGGTGCTGCCCTACTGCTGGAACGATCAGACGCCGCTGTCCAACCACGAACTGCGGATGGACGAGGACGTCTATCAGATCCGCCAAGACCCCGCCGTCACCGTGGGGCTGCGGCTGGAGACGGGGGAGCTGGCACTGGTGTGGACCACGACGCCGTGGACGTTGCCGGCCAACCTGGCGATCATGGTCGATCCGGACATCGACTACGTCGTCGTCGAAGGACCGGTCCCCGGCGACCGTCGCGAAGAGGGCCGGGCACGCACCGAGCGGTACGTGATCGCCCGCGCCCGGCTCTCGGCATACGAACGGGAACTGGGTGAGGATCCCGAGGTGGTGGAGCACCTCAAGGGCAGCGACCTCATCGGGCGCTCCTACACCCCACCGTTCGACTACTACGCCGGTCACGAGCGTGCGCACCGCGTGGTCGAGGCCGACTTCGTCACCACCACCGACGGAACCGGACTGGTCCACAGCGCTGGTGCTTTCGGTGAGGAGGACAAGGAGGTCACCGACCGGGAGGGCATCGAGCCCGTGATGCCAGTCGGACCGGACGGGGCGTTCACCGCTCCGGTCACCGAATACGCCGGCATGCTGGTCTTCGACGCCAACGCGCCGATCATCGGCGACCTCAAGGCCGCCACCCGAGGTGAAACCGCACACGGCTCGGTCACCGGGGGCACGGTGCTGCTCCGCCACGAAACCTACGACCACTCCTACCCCCACTGCTGGCGCTGCAGGCAGCCGCTGATCTACAAGGCCGTGTCCAGCTGGTTCGTCGCGGTCACCCAGATCAAAGACCGGATGGTCGAGCTAAACGAGGAGATCACCTGGGTGCCCGAGCACATCAAAGAGGGCCAGTTCGGTAAGTGGCTCTCCAACGCTCGCGACTGGTCGATCTCCCGCAACCGGTTCTGGGGCAGTCCGATCCCGGTCTGGCGCAGTGATGACCCGGCATACCCCCGCCTCGACGTCTACGGCTCGTTCGCCGAGCTAGAGCGCGACTTCGGCGTTGAGGTGACCGACCTGCACCGCCCGTTCGTCGACGAGCTGACCCGGCCGAACCCCGATGATCCGACGGGCGTGAGCACGATGCGCCGCGTCGAGGACGTGCTGGACGTGTGGTTCGACTCCGGCTCGATGAGCTTTGCCCAGGTGCACTACCCGTTCGAGAACACCGAGTGGTTCGAGCACCACTTCCCGGCCGACTTCATCGTGGAATACATCGGTCAGACCCGGGGCTGGTTCTACACCCTGCACATCCTGGCCACGGCCCTGTTCGACCGCCCAGCGTTCTCGACGTGTATCAGCCACGGCATCGTGCTCGGCAGCGACGGGCAAAAAATGAGCAAGTCGCTCGGCAACTATCCGGACGTGCGCGAGGTGTTCGACCGGGATGGCGCCGACGCGATGCGGTGGTTCCTGATGTCCTCGCCCATCCTGCGCGGCGGCAACCTCATCGTCACCGAGGAGGGCATTCGAGACGAAGTGCGTCAAGTGCTGCTGCCGCTGTGGAACGCCTGGTACTTCTTCGGCCTCTACGCCAACGCCGGTGCGACCGCGCGAGGCGCGGGCGAGGACTCCGCTGGCGGAGCTGCCTACACCGCTCAATGGTCGACTTCCTCGACGCACCGACTGGACCGCTATCTGCTGGCCAAGACCCGTGACCTGGTGGACGACGTGCAGAGCCATATGGACGCCTCTGACATCGCCGGGGCGTGCGCGAGTGTTCGCGCCTACGTCGACGTGCTCACCAACTGGTATATCCGCCGCTCCCGTCCCCGTTTCTGGGACTCCGGCACGGACACCGAGGGCGGCGACACCACTGCGGCCTTCAACACGCTCTACACGGCGCTGGAGGTCACCTGCCGGGTCGCAGCGCCGCTGTTGCCGTTGATGAGCGAGCAGGTGTGGCGCGGGTTGACCGGGGGGGAGTCAGTGCACCTGGCGGACTGGCCCGAAGCCGAAGACCTGCCCCGCGAACCCGAGCTGGTGGCGGCCATGGACGTGGCGCGGGAGGTCTGCTCGACGGCCTCCGCGTTGCGCAAGACCAACAACTTGCGAGTGCGTCTGCCACTGGCCCGGCTCACCGTCATCACCTCAGCCGCGGACGGGGTCGCCGACCTGGCTGACGTCATCAAGGACGAGGTCAACGTCCACGACGTCCGCGTGCTCTCGATCGAGGACCCGGGTGCCGACGAGTTCGGCGTGGAACAACGCCTGACCGTCAACGCCCGGGCCGCGGGCCCGCGGCTGGGCCGCGATGTGCAGCTCGCGATCAAGGGATCGAAGTCCGGAGACTGGAGTGTGGGTGAAGACGGTGCCGTGACCTGTGGTGGGCTCGTCCTCATGGAGGGCGAATACACCGTGGAGACGGTCGTCTCCGCCGATTCCAGCGGGGTAGCCGGCGGCACCTCCTCGGCCACCGCAACCCTGCCCGGTGGGGGGTTCGTGGTCCTCAGCACCGAGGTCACCGAGGAGCTGGAGCGTGAAGGACTGGCCCGGGACCTGGTCCGGGCGGTGCAACAGGCCCGGCGCGAAGCAGGCTTCGAGGTGAGTGACCGAATCAGCCTGACCGTGGTCGGCGACGACGACGTATGGCAAGCGGCCACCGTGCACCAGAATCTGGTGATGAGCGAGACGTTGACGGTGCAGTTCGGCGCGGCCGGTGCGGGGACCCCCCTGCCACAGGGTGGGTCGCGCTCGGATGCTCACCGCAGCAACGCCACGTTGGACGGCAACCGAACGGTGCACATGATGATCGCGAAGGTGAACTGATGGGCCCGGAGAATGACGCTGCAGCTGCCGAGGATCTGCGCCTACGGATGGCGCTGGTCACCGAAGAGATCCTGCACCGTGCCCCCGAAAACGAGATCGAACCCACGTTGGCGCGGGTGGCCCAGGTGATGGACCTGATGGGCAGCCCGCAACATTCGTTTCCGGTCGTCCATCTGACCGGCACCAACGGCAAGACCTCAACCACACGGATGGTCGAACGGCTGCTGCGGGAGATGGGGTTGACCACCGGACGGTTCACCAGCCCTCACCTGCACGACATGCGGGAGCGGATCGCCATTGCCGGCGAACCGATCGGCGAGCAACGCTTCCTCGACGCCTACGACGACGTGCTGCCCTTCGTGCACATGGTTGACTCCCAGTCGGTCGAGGCCGGTGGTCCGATCATGACCTACTTCGAGGTGTTGGTTGCGGTGGCCTACGCGGCTTTTGCCGATGCGCCGGTGGATGTCGCGGTGGTCGAGGTGGGCCTGGGCGGAGTCTGGGATGCCACCAACGTGGCGGATGGCGCCGTGTCGGTCATCACGCCGATCGCCATCGACCACACGAGGTTGCTCGGCGACACCCTGGAGGCCATCGCCACGGAAAAAGCCGGCATCATCAAGCCGGGGGCCATCGCGATCGTCGGCGAACAGGAGCCGGAGGTGATGTCCATTCTGATCGACCGATGCGAAGAGGTCGGGGCCAGCATCCAGACGCAAGGCATCGCGTTCGGCGTGACCGAGCGCGAGGTCGCAGTCGGTGGTCAGCAGGTCTCGATCCAAGGCCTCGCGGCCAACTACCGTGACCTCTACCTGCCGCTGCACGGGGGCTATCAGAGTCAGAACGCCTCGCTGGCCGTGGCCGCCGTCGAGGCCTTTGTGGGTGGCGGGGAGCAACGACTGACCGATGAGGTCATTCGCGATGCCTTTGCCGACATGAGCTCGCCGGGGCGTCTGGAAATCGTGCGCCGCAGCCCGACCGTGATCGTTGACGCCGCCCACAACCCAGCCGGTATGGCGGCGCTGGTCGAGGCGATGCAGGACTCCTTCACCGTCCATCGGTTGATCGGCGTTCTCGCGATTCTGGAGGAGAAGGACGCCGAGTCGATGCTCGAGCTCCTGGAGCCGATCCTGGACCACCTGGTCGTCACCCGGACCACGTCGCCGCGAGCCATCCGCCCGCACCGGTTGGCCGAGATGGCTGCAGGCTACTTCGGGGCGGATCGGGTCACCGCAGTGCCCGACCTGCCCGACGCGCTGGACGTCGCGGCCGGGATGGCCGACGAAGGGGGAATGTCCGGGGCGGTGCTGGCCACCGGCTCGGTCGTCACCGCGGCCGAAGTGCGGATGCTGCTGGGCCACACCGCCGTCTGACGCCCGCTACGACGTGCTCGCCCAGCCGGTGGCCCAGGGTGAGGAGCCGATCAGCCACAATGGCCGGTGTGTCTGGTCTCCCGCTTCTAGCCGCCCCGGGGAAGTTCGCCCGGCGATTGGCCGCCGTATCGCTACTCGGACAGGCGATGACGATCTTCTTCGGCGGCCTGGTCGCGAGGCAGTTCGCCGTCGCCGAGGGGGACCCCGACGGGCGCGCCACGACATACCTGATCGGTGGTTGTGCCCTTGCGGTGCTGTGCATCATCGCCTCGGGGTTGCTGCGCCGGCCCGGGGGAGTGCTGCTGGGCTGGATCGTGCAGGTGCTGACCTTGGCCAGCGCGCTGATCCTGCCGGCGATGGTCGCGGTGGCGGTGATCTTTGCCGGGTTGTGGTGGCTGTGCTTGTCGCAAGGCAAGAAGATGGACGAGATGAGCGCACAATGGGCCGCTGATGAGTCGCGGGACTCACGCGGACCACAGGAGAACTAAGCGTTGGACTATCCAGAAGCGATCATCCTCGGATTGGTCCAAGGGCTTACCGAATTCTTGCCCATCTCCAGCAGCGCGCACCTGTCGATCGTCGGTCAGCTCATCGGTGGCGATGACCCGGGGGCGGCGTTCACCGCGATCAGCCAACTGGGTACCGAAGCAGCCGTGCTCGTCTTCTTCTGGCGAGACATCGCGCGCATCATCAGCCGATGGACCCAAGCGCTGATCGGTAAGATCCCGCAGAGCGACCCGGACGTGCGGATGGGGTGGCTCGTGATCATCGGCTCGATCCCGATCGCGGTGCTGGGCTACACCCTCCAGGACCGGATCGAGACCGACCTGCGCAACCTGTGGCTCACCGCGACCATGCTGTTGGTGTTCGCGCTCGTGCTGTACGCCGCCGACCGGTTGGGTCGGACCGAGTTGACTCTCAAGGACCTGAGCTGGAAGCACGGCATCATCTACGGCTTCGCCCAGGCGCTGGCCCTGGTGCCCGGGGTGAGTCGCAGTGGAGGCACGATCGCAGCCGGATTGTTCATGGGCTACACCCGCGAGGCTGCCGCCCGGTATTCGTTCCTGCTGGCCATCCCGGCGGTGCTCGGCTCCGGTGGCTACCAAGTTGCCAAGATTGCCGATGACCCGGTCACCCCCGCGTGGGGTCCGATCTTCCTCGCCACCGGCATCGCCTTCGCGGTGGCGCTGGCGGTGATTGCCTGGTTCTTGCGCTACATCTCCACTCACACGTTCACGCCCTTCGTGATCTATCGCATCGGCCTGGCCGTAGGACTGTTCGCCCTGTTGGGCTTCGGGGTGCTCGAGCCTCGGTAGGCTCACCGCGTGAGCGAACAGACCCAGAGAGTCGAACGATCCCTTGTGCTGGTGAAGCCGGACGGCTATCGCCGCGGACTGAGCGGGCAGGTTTTGGCCCGAATCGAGGCCAAGGGATACACCTTGGTCGCGCTATCGGTGCTCCAGGCAACGCCGGAGCAACTGGCGCAGCACTACGCCGAGCATGAGGGCAAACCGTTCTACGAACCGCTGATCGAGTTCATGAGCTCCGGTCCACTGACTGCGGCCGTGATCGAGGGGCACGGTTGCATCCCCGGTTTCCGGGCGCTCGCCGGTGCCACCGATCCGACGGCCGCACTGCCGGGCACGATCCGCGGAGACCTCGGGCGCGACTGGGGGCTGAAGGTGCAGCAGAACATCGTCCACGGCTCCGACTCACCCGAGTCCGCGCGGCGCGAGAGCGCCATCTGGTTCCCGGAGTTGGGCTGAACCCCAGCGGTTGCGGACACAGCGCGAAGGTGTAGGAATTGGGGTTGGGCCACCTCGCCTGAGTTGGCTATTGACCGGATCGATGGAGGACAGCATGAGCAGCAACAACTTCGAGGACTCGGAGCTGAACACGGAAGAGGACGTCACCAACGCGTTCAACGACCAACACGGCCCGGCTGATGGTGGAGCCGAGGGTGGCGGCGCTGATGGCGGGGCGGACGGCGGCGCTGATGGTGGTGCGGACGGCGGCGCTGATGGTGGTGCGGACGGCGGCGCTGATGGTGGTGCGGATGGCGGTGCTGATGGTGGCGCCGAGCACGGCCCGGCTGCTGGTGGAGCCGAGGGTGGCGGTTCCGACGGTGGTGCGGATGGCGGCGCCGACGGATCCGCCGAGTGACGAGCACCATCTCGACGGATCGGGTGAGGGCCGATCGCTCGGCCCTCACCCGGCTCATCTCGTGTGATCTGGAGACGTTTGCCGCGCAGTTTTGGGCGAGGTCGGCGATGCTGTCGACGTATGCCGAGCGTGGCGAGGACGACTTCGGCGATCTGTTCTCGTTGGACGCCGTGGATGAGCTCCTGGGTCGGCGCGGACTGCGGACCCCCTTCATCCGCATGGCCAAGAACGGCACCACGCTGCCGGAGTCCGCATACACCGTGGGTGGTGGGGTCGGCGCGGGCGTGAGCGACCAAGTCAGTGACGACAAGGTGTTGGCGTTGTTCGCCGACGGGGCCACAGTGGTGCTGCAGGGCCTGCACCGCACGTGGGATCCGATCGTGCGGTGGAGCCAACACCTCGCTGGTGCGCTGGGGCACCCGGTGCAGGTCAATGCCTACGTCACACCCGCCCAAAATCAGGGGTTCGCCGACCACTACGACGTGCACGACGTGTTCGTGCTGCAGATCCACGGTGAAAAGCGGTGGTCCATTCACGAGCCCGTGCTCACCGCCCCGTTGCGTGACCAGCCGTGGGCTGATCGGCGGGCCGAGGTCGAAGCTGCCTCCGCGCTGCCAGCAGCCATCGAGGCCACGCTGTCGCCGGGGGACTGCCTGTATCTGCCGCGCGGCTTTATCCACAGCGCCACGGCGCTCGGTGGGGTTAGCATCCACCTCACCGTCGGGGTCCACGGCTGGACCCGGCACCACCTCGCGGAGGCGCTGCTGACCCGAGCGCGCGCCGGGTTGAGCGCTTCCGACGATGTTCGGTCCTCATTGCCGTTGGGTGTGGATGTCTCATCTGCAGAGCAGCTATCCACCGACGTGGAGACGGCTCGCCGAGCGCTGGTCGACGCGATCGAGAGCGCATCGGCCGACGACGTCGCGGCCATCATGACCGGGCGGGCGCGGGCGGCCCAACGACCCGAGGCGTTGTCACCGGTGTCTGCGGCTGCGGCCCTGAGCACCCTGAGTGTCGAGAGCACCGTGCGAATGCGCGACCATCTCATGCTGCAGTACCGCGAGAGCGAAGAAGCCGGTGAGGTGGTGGTGCGTTCCCGCGCGGGACGCTTCGTCATGTCGGCGACGCACGTTGGCGCGCTGGAGTTGCTGCTCACCGGCGAGCCGGTGCCGGTCGGGCGGTTCGACGCCGATCCGGACGCGGCAGTGCAGATCGCGCGCACCTTTGTGGGCCGCGGCATTGCGATGGGCGTTGCTCAGCCCGTGTGGCGTTCGACCCCCGACACGTGACCCCGGAGATCACCGATCCGAGCGCATCTGGCCACGAGGCAGTGGTGCCGTCACCGCTCGCCGACATCTCTGGGGCTCAGCGATGCTCCGATGGTGCGCGAGCGCGTGCTGATCCCCTGGTCGGCACTGCGCCACCGGCTCGTCGGTGGTTGCTGATCGAGCTGGAGGGTCGCTGGTTGCCTACGGCGATCGACTCGATCGGTCTGCGCCCCGAGCACCGGGCGCGTCTGGCCGCGGTGGCGGCGAAGGCCCAGGCTCGAGTGATGCTGATCCGGCGGGTGGGCCGCCAACCTAGGGGTCCCGCGCGGTCGTGGTGTGTGCTCGATGACCCCGCCACCGCCGCTGGCCCCGTCACGACGTGGGGCACCTGGATCGTGGGAGAAGACCTGTTACGGCCCGCGGACCTGCTCAGCCGACAAGCAGCCTCGGAACGCCGCGACCTCGGCCCACGGCCGCCACAGCCCCCGCAGCTCAGGGACGCCGAGCCCGAGCTGCTTTTGGTCTGCACCCACGGTCGACATGACGTCTGCTGCGCGGTCCGTGGACGCCCGGTTGCGGCGGCTCTGGCCGGTGAATGGCCGGAGGCGACCTGGGAATGCTCACACACCGGAGGCGATCGCTTCGCGGCCAACGTCATCGCGCTGCCCGACGGCGCGTGCTACGGCGGGTTGGATCCGGACACGGCTGTCACCGTGCTCCGGCGACACGTCACGGGGGCCCCCGACACGGCATACCTTCGGGGTCGCACGGGGTGTGCGCCCGCGGCACAGGCTGCTCTGCTTGCGGTGCACCGAGTGTTGCCTGAAGCGGCCTGGGGTGAGATCAGCGTCGCCGGTATGACGAGCCAGGGGTCGACCCACACGGTGCGGCTGCGCGCGGACACGAGCGAGTTCGACGTGCCGGTGACCGAGCACGTCCGAGAGCCCCATCAGCTGACCTGTGCCGCCACCTCACCGAACCGGGCGACGGTGCCGGTGGCGGGGGAGGTCCGCAGGCTCTCCTGACCGGTCTGCACTCGTGCGCGCTCGCGCCACGCGCCGATGGCCCGCACAACGGTCGGTGGCACGGTATGCCGGTGCATAAGATCGGCGGGTGAGAAACGGTCCGGGGATGTCGCTGTTCGGCCGCGACCTCGCCATAGACCTGGGCACCGCGACCACGCTGGTGCACCAGCGCGGCCGAGGCGTCGTCCTCGACGAGCCGACGGTCGTCGCGATTGAAGCCCAGAGCGGACGCCTGGTTGCGGCTGGACAGCCGGCATACGACATGGTCGGGCGCACTCCGGCCACGGTGCGCACTCGGCAACCGTTGCGCGAGGGTGTGATCACCGACTCCGAGCTCACCGAAGCCATGCTGCGTGGATTCGTGGATCGAGTCAGCCCCTCACGCCTGTTGCGTCCCCGGATGGTGGTCTGCGTGCCCAGCGGTGTCACTGCCGTGGAGCGCAAGACGTTGGAGGACGCCGCGATCCACTGTGGCGCGCGGCAGGTGTTCGTCCTGGAAGAAGCCATGGCTGCGGCGATCGGGGCCGACCTGCCCGTCCACGAGTCCACGGCGTCGATGGTCATCGACATCGGGGCCGGCACCACGGATATCGCGATCATCAGTCTGGGCGGAGTGGTCAACGCCCGCAGCGTGCGGGTGGGTGGCACGGAGATCGATGAAGCGGTCATTGCCGGGGTTCGCAGCACTCACGACTTGCTGCTCGGAGAGCGCAGTGCCGAGGCCATCAAGCGCGCCGTGGGGGCCGCGACCCCGTTGGACGTGTCGCTGTCGACCCGCGTGCGTGGACGAGACCTGAGCACGGGACTGCCGCGCACCGTGACCTTGTCCTCCGGCGAGGTCGGCGACATGATCGAGCCGGTGGTGCAGTCGTTGATCGACGCTGTGTTGGCGGTGCTCGACCTGTGTCCCCCAGAGCTCTCCGGCGACCTGCTCGACGGCGGTGCGGTGCTGACCGGTGGAGGTGCGTTGCTGCTCGGTCTGGACGCCCGACTTCAGCGCGAGCTCGGACTGGACGTGCGGGTCGCCACCGAGCCGCGCCACTGCGTCGTCCGCGGAGCCGGCGCGTGCGTCGACGACTTCGCTGCGTTGCGTCGGGTCCTGGTCACCGCTCCGACGTGGTGAGGCTGCGGTGAACGGGGTGAGCAAGCGGATCGTGGTGCTGCTGGTGGCCGCCACGGTGTTCCTCATACTCGTGGACGTGGCCCGGCCGGCGTGGACCGCGCCCATTCGCAGCGTCTCGGCGAGCATCTTCAACCCCGTGCAGCAGGCCGCGCGCGGATGGAGTGAGGATGACCTCGACAGGGTCCGAGCCGAGCGCGACCGACTGGCGGTTCAGGTCCACCTGCTGCGCGCGGAGCAACAAGCCCAAGAGCGGGCGGCCGAGATCGTCGTACCGCCGAGCGCTGAGGGCCAGCTGACTGTGAGTGCTCGAGTCGTGGCACTATCGCCGTTGACCTCACCGGTGGGCTCACGCATCGTCACCATCAACGCCGGGACGCGCGATGGGGTCGCCGAGGATCGCACGGTGCTCAACGCCGACGGCCTGGTAGGTCGCGTGGTGAGCGTGCAGACGAGAAGCTCGGACGTCCTGTTGATCGGTGACCCGCGGGTGGTGGTGGGGGTGCGTTTCGGAGCCGACGGGGCGTTGGGGACGGTGTCCGCTGAGGCCCCGCCCGGCTTGCCCGCCCGGGCCGACGGCACGCTCACGCTGACCGGGATCGGGAACGCGAAGATCAGTGTCGGGGACCGTGTGCTCACGCTGGGCAGTCCGGAGAACGTGCCCTTCGTGGCGGATATCGTGGTGGGCACCGTCGTGGCGCTCGACCCGGACACCGGCCAGCTCGGCCCGACCGCCGTCGTGGCGCCAGCGGTTGACGTCGACACCGTGGACGCCGTCGTCGTGGTGACCGAGCCGGAATTGCGATGAACCGCCTTCCGGGAATCCTCATCCGCGCCGGTCTGCTCGTCATCGCCGCGCTGGCGATGTCGGTGCTCTCCCCGGCGATGCCCGGGGCTGCGGATCTGGTGTTGGTGGTGATCGCCTCGACCGCGTTGATGCGCGGGCCATGGGCCGGGGCGCTGATGGGTTTGGGCGGCGGGTGGCTGATCGATCTCATTCCGCCCGGGTCCGAACCCTTGGGCGCCAGCGCGCTGACCTATCTGGCGGTGGGCGTCCTGCTCGGGGCGAGTCGCCGGGTCATGGCCACCTCGCCGCTGGCCCTTCCGGTGCTGCCGTTGGGGGCTATCGCAGCGGCGTCGCTGACGTTGTTGTCGGTCCGGGCGGTGAGCGCGGCGGCCGGTTTCGGCACCGTGGTGTTCGCCGATCTGGCGTGGACCTGGCTGCTCACCGTCCTGGCGGCTCTCGTGCTGATCGTGCCCCTGGTGTGGCTCGATCGATGGCTGACGGTGCACCGGTGGGGGTGAGGGAGCGGCCCCGCTCCGCCGGGCAACGCAACCGAAGCATCGGGCCCATTTGGGCGCTCATCGTCGTGGTGCTTGCGTTGGGCGGAGTGCTGTTCGGACGGCTGGTCCAGTGGCAGATCCTGCGCAGTGACGATTTTGTCCAAGCCTCCGCCGAGGCGAACACCCGGGAGGTTCTGAACCCGGCGTTGCGCGGCCGGATCCTCGCCGCGGACGGGGAGCCGTTGGCCGCCAACGATCCGAGCACCGTGATCACCGTGGACCCTGCGGTTCTGGCCGATGCCGACGACGAGGGGTTGGCCCTCATCGAGCAGGTGGCCGACGAGTTGGACCTGCCGCCCGCTGTGCTCTGGGGACGGACACGGGTATGCGGCAGCGAGGGCGCGCCGCAGGTGCCGCTGTGTTTCAGTGGGTCGCCCTATCAGCCCATCCCCATTGCCAGCGACGTCGACCCGGTCGACGCGCTCAGCCTGGTCGAACGACCCGAAGACTTCCCCGGAGTGGCGGTGGAGTCCCGGCCGGTCCGTGCCTACCCCGCGAAGGGGGTCAACGCCGCCCACGTGTTGGGCTACCTCGGGCGGCCCAGCGCCGAGGAGGTCGAAGCCGCAGCGCAAGCCGCGGCGGACGGCGGCGCGGGAGCCGACGGGGCGGCACAGCGACTTCTAGCGCCCATCGACGTGGTGGGTCGCACCGGACTCGAAGTCGTCTACGACGAGCAGCTGCGTGGCCTTCCGGAACGGACCGTGGCATCGGTCGATCCGCGCGGGATCGTGACCGGGCGGGTCAGCCACCGGGACGCCGTGCCCGGCCTGGATGTGCGCACGCACCTGGACCCGGCGGTCCAGGCGCGGGCCGAGGAGGTTCTGCGGGACAGTGTGCGGCAGGCTCGCCGTGACGGTCTGCCCGCGGACGCGGCGGCTGCCGTGGTGCTGAAGGTCGACACCGGCGCCGTGGTCGCGGCGGCCAGCTGGCCCACCTACGACCCGAACGTCTGGACCGGCGGAATATCGCAAACCGACTACGACGCCTTGACCGACCCCGAGGGCGGTGAACCGCTGGTCGACCGGGCGGTCGCCGAGACGTATCCGCCCGCCTCGACCTTCAAGGCGTTCTCGCTGCCCGCGGCGCTGCAGACCGGGATCGACCCGGACGCCGAGTATGACTGCCCCGGCTCGGTCTCCATCGCCGGGCAGCGGTTCACCAACTACGAGTCCAAGGCCCAAGGGGAGATTGACCTACAGCGCATCGTGGAGGTCTCCTGCGACACGGTGTTCTACCGCTGGGCCTTCGACAACTGGAAAGATCTCGGCGGTCTGAGGGCCGATCAGGATCTGCGCGATCCCTACGTGCTGTTGGCGCAGGACTTCGGCTTCGGTAGCCGCACCGGTATCGACCTGCCCGCCGAAGTGCGGGGATCGGTGCCTGGCCGGGAGACCAAACGCACGACCTGGGAAGCCACCAAGGACCAGATCTGCGCACGAGCAGAAGAGGGATATCCCGACGTTGCTGACGCCGAGCGTCGCCGCTTCTTGGAGCAGTCCGCACAGGAGAACTGCCTCGACGGGTGGCAGTACCGCGCCGGCGATGCGGTGAACTTCGCCATTGGCCAGGGTGACATGGCGGTGACCCCGGTGCAGCTGGCCAGTGCCTACGCCGCCATCGCCAACGGGGGCACCCTGTGGACGCCCCAGGTGGCGGCGGGCACACAGCGCGCCGACGGCACCGTCGTGGACACGTTCGAGCCGCTGTCCCGTGGTGAGGTGTTCTTGGAGCCGAAGACCCTGAAGATCGTGCGCAACGGTCTCGCGGGGGTGAACACGGACGGGACCGGCGCCGCAGCCTTTGCCGGCTTCGACCTGGACGCCTACCCGGTGGCCGGCAAGACCGGATCGGCCGAGAAGCTGGGGGCGCGATCCACGGCGTGGTACGCCTCGTACGGACCCACCACTGACCCTGAGTATGCCGTCGTGGTCGTCCTGGAAGAAGGCGGGATCGGTGGCGAGGTCGCTGCCCCGGCCGCCCGCAAGATCTGGGATCTGCTGGCGAGTCAGTAGGTATCGGGAAACGGTGCGCTCGATAGGGTTCATGGCGTGACCCAGGACCCGATCAGCCCAGAGTTGCGCGCCGACGTGCGCCGCGTGTCCACCCTGCTCGGCCAGTCCCTGGTCCGACACCACGGGCAGGCCCTGCTTGACCAGGTGGAGCATGTGCGCGTGCAGACCAAGGAGAGCAAGTCCGGAGATGCCGACGCCGCCTCCCGGGTGCGCACGATGCTCGCCGGCTTGCCGTTGGAGGAGGCCACCGACCTGGTCCGGGCCTTCGCGGCATACTTCCACCTGGCCAACGCGGCCGAGCAGGTGCACCGGGTGCGTGGCTTGTCCGAGCGCCCCGAGAACGACGGGTGGCTGGCGGCGACCGTGGCCGACATCGTGCAGACCAGCGGTCCGCAGCAGTTGGCCGAGATGGTCGGTGAGCTCGACGTGCGGCCGGTGTTCACCGCACACCCGACCGAAGCCAGCCGCCGCTCGGTGCTGACCAAGATTCGGCGCCTGTGCGATGAGCTGGCGGAGTCGACCGAGCCCGACACGATCGCCCGTCGACGGCAGGACCGCACCCTGGCCGAATACGTCGACCTCATCTGGCAGACCGATGAGCTGCGGGCCAACCGCCCCACGCCGATGGACGAAGCGCGCAACGCGATGTACTACCTCAACGAGGTGCTGACCACCACGATGCCGGAACTGCTGGCGGAGCTGGCCGACCTGCTGGCTCAACACGGTGTGCAGATGGACCCGGCCAAACCGCCGGTGCGGTTCGGCTCCTGGATCGGCGGGGACCGGGACGGCAATCCGTTCGTCACCCCGCAGATGACCCGCGACGTGCTGGAGCTGCACCACGAGCACGCCATCCGCGTGGCTCTGTCGTTGATCGACGTGTTGATCTCCCAGGTCTCGAGCTCGACCGTCATCGTCACCATCGACGAAGCGCTGCAGTCATCGCTGGACGACGACCTCGCCCACTTGCCGGGCCTGGACCCGCGCGTCAAGGAGCTGAACGCCGCCGAGCCCTACCGGCTGAAGCTCACCTGCATCAAGGCCAAACTGCTCAACACGCGTCGCCGGGTCCAGGGCGACACCGCCCACGAGCCCGGCCGCGACTACGCCCAGGCCTCCGATCTGGTCGCGGACCTCCGCGTGGTTGCCGACTCGCTGCGCAACCACGGTGGCGCGCTGGTCGCCGACGGCAAGATGGCCCAGGCGATCCAGACGTTGGCCGGGACCGGGCTGCACCTGGCCACTCTCGATGTGCGCGAGCACGCCGAGAAGCACCACGAGTTCCTGGCGGTGGTGCTGGATGCGCTGGGTCACCTGGACAAGCCGTATGCCGAGTTGACCAAGGCCGAGCGGATGCAGGTGCTCTCCCGCGAGCTGGAGTCGCCGCGACCGTTGCTTACTCCCGCCGCCGAGCGTCCGACGACCCTGGCGGTGTTCGACGAGATCCGGCACGCCTTGGCCACCTACGGCCCCGAAGTCATCGAGACCTACATCATCTCGATGACCCAAGGCCCCGACGACGTGTTGGCTGCGGCGGTGCTCGCCCGCGAAGCCGGCCTCATCGACGTGCACGGCACGACCGCCGGCAGCGGGAGCTTTGCGCAGATCGGCATCGCTCCGCTGCTGGAGACCATCGATGAACTACGCGGTGCAGCCGAGCTTGTCGACGGGATGCTCAGCGACCCGGCATACCGGCAGATCGTGCGTCTGCGTGGGGATGTCCAAGAGGTGATGCTCGGCTACTCCGACTCCAACAAGCAGGCCGGCGTGCTGACTAGCCAGTGGGGGATCCACCAGGCCCAGCGTGCCCTGCGCGACGTGGCCGCGAAGCACGGAGTTCGGTTGCGTCTCTTTCACGGCCGCGGCGGCTCGGTCGGCCGCGGGGGAGGCCCCACGTACGAGGCGATCCTCGCTCAGCCTCCTGGTGTCCTCGAGGGTGAGATCAAATTCACCGAGCAGGGTGAGGTGATCTCGGACAAATACTCGTTGCCGGCCCTGGCCCACGAGAACCTCGAGCTCTCGGTCGCCGCCGTGCTGCGCGCCAGCGCCTTGCATCGCCAACCCCGGTCCACGGCGGAGCAGATGGAGCACTGGGATGCCGTGATGGACCTGGCCAGCGACGCGGCATACGCGCGCTATCGGGCGTTGATCGACGACGAAGACCTGCCGGCCTACTTCGTCGCCGCGACACCGGTGGACCAGCTGGGCGGTCTGAACATCGGTTCCCGGCCCAGCAAACGACCCGACACCGGTCAGGGACTGGATGGACTGCGGGCCATCCCGTGGGTCTTTGGCTGGACCCAGACGCGGCAGATCATCCCCGGGTGGTTTGGCGTCGGCTCCGGTCTGCGAGCGGCCCGCGAGGCTGGGCACGGTGAGGCGCTGACCGACATGCTCGAGCAGTGGCAGTTCTTCGGGGCAGTCATCTCCAACGTCGAGATGACCGTGGCCAAGACGGATCTGGACATCGCATCCCACTACGTCGAGTCGCTGGTTCCTCCGCAGCTACAGCACATCTTCGAGGTGATCCGCGAGGAGTTCGAGCTGACCGTCGCCGAGCTGCGGACGCTCACCGGCCTCGACGACGTGCTGGAGGATCAGCCAACCCTGCAGCGTTCGCTGGCGGTCCGCGACCAGTACCTCGACCCGATCTCGTATCTGCAGGTCGAGCTGCTGCGCCGGTTGCGAGCCGGTAGTGACGTCCCGGACGAAGGACAGCTGCAGCGGGCGTTGCTGATCACCGTGAACGGGGTGTCCGCCGGCCTGCGCAACACCGGGTGAGCTCTCCCGGGGCACCCACGACAGAATGTGCCCATGCCCGAAGGTCACACGATTCATGCCCTGGCGCGCGACCTCGGCGAAGCCTTCATCGGCACCGCGCCGATGGTCAGCAGCCCGCAACACCGCTTTGCCGATGGGGCGGCGTTGCTCGACGGTCACGTGGTCAGCAACGCAGACGCCTGGGGCAAGCACCTTTTCGTCGACTTCGACGCCGACCTGCGGTTGCACGTGCATCTGGGCTTGATCGGGAAGTTCTCGGTGTCCGCCATCCCGGATGCCCTGTCGGTGCCGCCCGTGCGGGGGCAGGTGCGGTTGCGACTGGAGACGGACCGTCGGGTCGCCGATCTGCGGGGCCCGATCATCTGCTCCGTGCTCAACCCCGACGACGTTGCGGCGGTGGTGCGGCGCCAGGGGCCCGACCCGTTACGTGCTGCTGAGGCCGATCCCGACCGCGCCTGGGCGATGATTCACCGTTCCACGCGGAGCATCGCCGAGCTGCTGATGGACCAGAAGGTGCTGGCCGGGGTGGGCAACGTCTATCGCAGCGAAGTGCTCTTCCGCCACCGAGTGGGCCCGATGTTTGCTGGGGCTCGGATCAAGCGGGCAACGTGGACGGCGATCTGGCAGGACTTGGTCGCGCTCATGCCGTTGGGGGTGGCCACGGGCCGGATCGTCACCGACGAGGACCAGGTCGCAATGGTCATGGATCAGATCTCCCGCGGGGTGACGCCGCGACCGGGGGCCCGGCGGTACTACGCCTACAAGCGGACCGGGCAGTCCTGCCGGCGCTGCGGGTCCACCATCCGCACCGCGGTGGTCGCGGGCCGCAACCTGTTCTGGTGCGCCAACTGTCAGCGGCGCACCTGAGGCAGGCGCGGGACGTTCGTGACGTCGACCCTCAACGAGTGAAGGCTTCGACGCGCAGGGTGTAGTCACCCACCTCGGGGTCCTCGGCCGATCCCAAGATCATCTGCAGGAGGTGGCGCGGACTCGGGTAGTCCGCACCGAGGGCATCAAGGTATTCGTGGTGGGCCTCGAGGGAGGCAACCCCGGCCTCGAAGGTGTCGCTGACGTCGACGGTGTGCGTGGACTGCGCCGAGTTGGCGAAACACAACATCTTCACCCCCGACCACGGGTCCAGGCCCTGGTCCATCAACTCGGTGAACAGCCAGCGGTTGCCCGCGTCGGCACACGCGTCCAACGTGGCCAAGCCCACCGCCCGGTGATCGGCCTGGTTGAGACCGCCGCCGGCGAAGGTCTCGCGGTGGGTGAGCGCGAACACCACGTCAGGCCGGGTGCGCCGGATGGCTGCCGCGATCGCCCGGCGCAGCGGCAGACCGTATTCCACGGCACCATCCGGCATACCGAGGAACACCACCTCGCTGACCCCGACCTGCGCGGCGCCGGCACGCTCCTCGTCCTCGCGCATCGGCCCGGCTTCCACTGGCGGTATGCCGTCAATGCCGGCTTCACCGCTGGTCGCCAGGAGGTAGGTGATGGCTTTGCCCTGCTTGGTCCATCTGGCCACGGCGGCCGCTAGGCCGTACTCGAGGTCGTCGGGGTGAGCGGCCACGCACAAGGCGGTGTCCCACTCTTCGGTCAGAATGTCGAGGGCCATGGGCCTTAGCCTGCCACGTCAGATTATGGGCGGGGAGTTCGCGCTGATAGATTGATGGGTGCCGTTTGAACGGCCGCGGATTGAGAGTGCCCTGGTGGATCTGCCCAGGCGCGCCGCGCAACGAGATCACCAGGAGAGCACATGCCCCTAGATGTAGCTGTGAAGAAGACCATCATGGACGAGTACGGCACGAGCGAGGGCGACACCGGCTCTCCGGAGGTGCAGGTCGCGCTGCTGACCCAGCGGATCCGTGACCTCACCGAACACTCTCGTGAGCACAAGCACGACCACCACAGCCGTCGTGGTCTGCTGCTGCTGGTCGGAAAGCGAAAGCGCCTGCTGCGCTATCTCGCAGACACCGACATCGAGCGTTACCGGTCGCTGATTAAGCGACTCGGCCTACGCCGCTGAATTTCGCCTAGGAGCGACCCCCGACTGGTTGGGGGTCGCTCTTGTGCGTATGTCGGCATCGCGCTCCGCGAATGCCGACACGTGAGAAACAGACGGGCACAACGACGATGCCCCGCGCTGAGCACAACAGAAAAGGAGGACCCATGGAGGGTCCAGAAATCACGTCCGCCGAAGCCGTCATCGACAATGGCGCTTTCGGCACCCGCACCGTTCGCTTCGAGACCGGACGGCTGGCCGCTCAGGCCGCCGGCTCCGTCACGGCATACCTCGATGACGACACGATGTTGCTGTCGACCACCACGGCCGGCAAGCACCCCAAAGATCACTTCGACTTCTTCCCACTGACGGTCGACGTCGAAGAGCGCATGTATGCCGTGGGCAAGATCCCCGGCAGCTTCTTCCGTCGTGAGGGCCGTCCTTCGACCGAGGCCATCTTGACCTGCCGGTTGATCGACCGCCCGCTGCGCCCGAGCTTCGTCTCCGGCCTGCGCAACGAGGTCCAGGTCGTCATCTCGGTCCTGTCCTTGGACCCCGACCACCAGTACGACGTGGTGGCCATCAACGCCGCGTCCGCGTCGACTCAGATCTCCGGCCTTCCGTTCAGCGGCCCGATCGGTGCCACCCGCGTGTCGTTGATCGATGGCCAGTGGGTTGCCTTCCCGAACTTCAGTGACGCCGAGCGCTCGACCTTCGACATGGTCGTCGCCGGTCGCGTCGTCGGTCAGGACGCTGAGGGCAAGGATGACGTCGCGATCATGATGGTCGAGGCCGAAGCCACCGAGTCCACCTGGGACCTCGTCAACACGTTGGGCAAGCAGGCACCGACCGAAGAGGTCGTCGCCGAGGGGCTCGAAGCGTCCAAGAAGTTCATCGCGTCGTTGTGCGCCGCACAGGCCGACCTGGCCAGCAACAGCGCCAAGGCCGTGCAGGAGTTCCCGCGCTTCCTGGACTACCAGGACGACGCGCTGGCCGCCGTCGAGAGCGAGACGAGCGAGGCGCTGACCTCCGCGCTGCAGATCGGCGGCAAGGCCGAGCGCGAGGACAGGATCGACGAGATCAAAGAGTCGATGAAGGCGTCCTTGACCGGATCCGAGGACGCACCCGGCACGTTCGCGGGTCGCGACAAGGAACTGTCCGCGGCCTACCGCGCGGTGCAGAAGAAGCTGATCCGTCAGCGGATCCTGCGCGAGAACGTGCGTATCGACGGTCGCGGTCTGGCCGACATCCGGGCGCTGTCCGCCGAGGTCGAGGTCATCCCACGCGCCCACGGTTCGGCGATCTTCGAGCGCGGCGAGACCCAGATCATGGGTGTCACCACGCTGAACATGCTGCGCATGGAGCAGATGCTCGACACGCTGTCACCGGTGTCCCGCAAGCGCTACATGCACAACTACAACTTCCCGCCCTACAGCACCGGTGAGACCGGCCGCGTCGGCTCCCCGAAGCGCCGCGAGATCGGTCACGGAGCGCTCGCCGAGCGCGCCCTGATGCCGGTGCTGCCCACGCGTGAAGAGTTCCCCTATGCGATCCGTCAGGTCTCCGAGGCACTCAGCTCCAACGGGTCGACCTCGATGGGCTCGGTCTGCGCCTCCACGATGTCGCTGTGGAACGCTGGCGTGCCGCTGCGCGCACCGGTGGCCGGAATCGCCATGGGTCTGGTCTCGGCAGAGGTTGACGGGGAAACGCAGTACGCCGCGTTGACCGACATCCTCGGCGCCGAAGATGCGTTCGGTGACATGGACTTCAAGGTCGCCGGCACCAAAGAGTTCGTGACCGCGATCCAGCTCGACACCAAACTCGACGGCATCCCTGCCTCGGTGCTCGGTAGCGCGTTGACGCAGGCTCGGGACGCCCGACTGCACATCTTGGACGTCATGCTCGAGGCCATCGACGCACCGGATGAGATGAGCCCCTTCGCTCCTCGGGTGATCAGCGTCAAGGTCCCGGTCGACAAGATCGGCGAGGTCATCGGGCCCAAGGGCAAGATGATCAAGCAGATCCAGGAAGACACCGGAGCAGACATTGCCATCGAGGACGACGGCACCGTCTACATCGGCGCGGTCGACGGTCCGTCGGCCGAGGCGGCTCGGGCGCAGATCAACGCGATCGCCAACCCGACGATGCCCGAGGTCGGCGAGCGCTTCCTGGGCACCGTGGTCAAGACCACGACGTTCGGCGCGTTCATCTCCCTCACGCCGGGCAAGGACGGCCTGCTGCACATCTCCGAGATCCGCAAGCTCGTCGGCGGCAAGCGCATCGACGCGGTCGAAGACGTGATGAGCGTGGGTCAGAAGGTGCAGGTCGAGCTCAAGGAGGTCGACCCGCGTGGCAAGCTCTCGCTCGGTGCGGTCGTGGCCGATGAGGCACCGGCGGCCAGCGCGGTAGCGCCGGCTCCGGAGGTCGCGGCAGCGGCGGCTCCCGTGGTCGCCGAGACGACCACCACGCAGGAGCAGGTTGACGTGGTTCCCGATGCGAACGCGACGGATGTTCCCGCTGCGGATGACGACGTCTCGGACGACGACGCCGCCGCAGACGAGGGTTCGCAGAGCGCGGAGTCCGACGACCAGGGCAACTCCGATCGTCCCCGTCGCAACCGTCGGCGTCGCGGTGGCCGCAACCGCGGCAACGGCGGCTCGGGCGAGACCGGTCAGGGTGACGACAACGCCTGATCACGACGGTCGCCAGATGACCGCATAGCACACGAGTGAGGGCGGGTCCGATATGCGGACCCGCCCTCACTCGTCACAATCTGTCCCCGGTTTATGCCGCCGGGCGGCCGGCCATCGCGGGGATCAGCGTCGCCTGGCGCTCCCCGACGTGCCAACGCATCTCCATGCGGATGTGGCCGCGCGAGTCGGTGACGGGGACCCACGACATGACGGCTGGTCGCCTCGATTGCGGCATTGCGCGCACGCGGTCCATGGTGTCCACCTCTCGTTAACCTTGTGTTCACCTAAGGTACACCACTGCGTCATGTCTGCCGATCGTGGTCGTCCCGTCGTGTCCAGCCGGACAGTGCTCCGCGC
>JBASAZ010000211.1:0-2280 GCA_049650845.1 Ornithinimicrobium sp. | reverse complement strand
GCGCTCCGGTGGGCAGAATCTTGTCTTCGACGGGCTGTTCACCCTGCCCGTGGACGAGTTGCGGGCGGCTCACACAGGGGTCATCGAGCGGGCGCTGCGGGCCCAGAGCCCGGCCGGTGTCTAACCGCGTGCCGGCATCGATCCTCCTGCTGGAGCCCTCCGGCCTGCGTCCCCTGGGGCGATGGACTCGCCACCTGGGCCTCGAAGGCTGAGATAGTTCGTTGTGGGTTCGGCTTACGGAATGACACGGACGAGATCGTCGAGGGCAGGGCGGATCGCGTTCGACAGTCCTGGGTACAGCTGAAATGACGCGCAGCGGGTTGAGGACGTCTCAGATGGCGCGGGTGAATGTGCGGTGCTGGCAGGAGCGTACCTGGGCCTGATTTGGTTCCGCGGCTTCACGCCGGGGTCGTGGAGCCTTTCGGGGTGGGATGTCGACCGGTAAGGGTGAGCAGGTGGACCTGCATGGGTGCCGGCAGTTCCGGGCCCGTCCCGTAGGCCCAGTCGGTGTCGGTGGCCACCAGGCGAACACCCTGTGGGTTTGTCCATCGGCGTATAGGGCGGGGCGTGGACAGCACCCGATCTGCTGCCGCGGCAGCCGCGTCGGTGGGCATCGGATGCTCGATGCCTAGGGGTCGGCAGACGTCCTGGGTGTGCACCAGGATGTCGATCAAGGGCTCCATGTCGGTGATGAAGGCGACGCGTCGTCGGGACCCGACGAAACCACGCAGCGTGCCCACGATCTCTTCGGGGGTCAAGGGGCTGCGCAGGGCGGTGTCACCGATGAGGACGTCGTAGCGGAAGCCGGCCCGGACCGCGGGCCACAGCAGGTCGCGCACGCGGGTCTGGGAGAAAGTGAGGTGCGCGGCGACATCTCGCACCGTCCACCGCGCGCACAGGCTCGGGTGCTGCCAGGCGTCGTTGGGGAGGGACTCCAGCAGATCGACCAACCATGGCGTTCGGCGTCGATGTGCTGCCACACGGTGTCGCTGTCCATGCGTCTCACCTACCCTGCCACCACTTTAGACAGATTATCTGTCTAATATGGCACCGTGAGTGTCACAGGTCAACCTCAGGAGCTCGGCATCCTGTTCTTCGTCGCCAACCGAGCGCTGGAACAACGGGCATTCGACGCCGTCGTGGCTGCCGGCATCACCGACATCACCCAGGCCCAGGCACGCGTGGTGGCACGCATCAGCCCGGACGGGTCCCGGGTCACCGACCTCGCCGAGCAGGCCCGGATCACCAAGCAGAGCGCGGCCTTCCTAGTCGAGCAGCTAGAGGCCGCTGGATACGTGGAGCGCGTCCCGGACCCAACCGACCGCCGTGCCCGACTAGTACGCCTGACCTCCCGGGCTCAACGGGTCGTCCAGGCGGCCGACGCCGAGGTCCAGCGCGTGCTCGACGAGTGGTCAGACCACGTCGGGAAGGAGCGCCTGCGGCAGATGCACCAGACCCTGCGCGACCTGCGCCAGATCACAGACCCATGGCGCTGATCCGCGCCGTCCACGCAGGCGAGGACGCCAGAACGGTCGTGGACGTCGCCAGCTGCCGCGGGTGGCGTGCCCCCCCCCGATCTCCCATCGCGCTCCTCACCGGTAGACCTCGCTACACCCGCCCACATTGGCGATCGCGACGGTTCCTCTCGTGAAGAACGTGGTGGCGTGGTCGTCGTCGGATCATCGGCTGACGGTCCGTAATGGCGGGGTCTTCGCCACGGCTAGTCCTGGATGCAGGTGACGAATTCAACCCTGTCCCCATCTAATGATGGCCCCCCCAGACGCGCTGGTGTTTTCAGGTTTGGGATGGGGCGTCGTTCGGTGCGTGGAGTATCTTGGCGCGCCGGGTGAGGAGTGCCTGTTCGCGGTCGTTGGTAGCCAGCGACGCGGCTCGGCGGAACTCGCTGGCGGCTTCTGTGTGGCGTCCGAGGCGTTCTAGCAGGTCGCCTCGCACCGATGGTAGGAGGTGATAGTTGGCCATTTGAGGGATCGTCGCGACTTGGTCTATGAGCTGCAGGCCAACTTCGGGACCGTAGGCCATGCCGAGCGCGACAGCCCGGTTGAGTTCGACGACCGCCGAGCCACTGATGGCGGCCAGGCGCTCGTACAGGGCAGCGACGGCCGGCCAGTCGGTCGATTCGACCGAAGACGCGTGTGCGTGCTCAGCTGCGATGGCAGCCTGGAGGAAGTAGGGGCCATCGCCGCCTAAGGCACGTCCAGCGTCGAGTCCAGCGATGCCGCGTTCGATGGCGGCGCGGTCCCACGCTGCGCGGTCCTGGTT
>JBASAZ010000210.1:0-2426 GCA_049650845.1 Ornithinimicrobium sp. | reverse complement strand
ACGCCCACTCACCCCCTTGGGCCGCGCACGGAAATCGTTCTCTCCGTCAGACTTTTTCAGCAGCCTGCTAGGTCCTCATGTGCTTTCATTGTTCGACAGTGGGCAATTCGTCTCGACATCAATGCCGCGTCGCGGTATGTCAATGTCGCTTGCTACGGCAAGCGCCAAGTTGCCAATTGCAAAATTTTACGACTGCGCGGCGCAGACAGTTTTGCGGAGTGCGAGATAAACTGACGCCCAGAGACTAAATAGATTGATTGGTCTGCTCCCGGAAGAGCGGTCCTGCGCGAAGTAGGCTCTTGTGCCAGATGGACGACGAGTTAATTGGACAGAAGAGGCACAAACCCGAGATCTTTGCGAAGCACCGGCAGGACCTCACGCTCGAGAGCTGATCCTGCGAAAAGTCGCTTCTGGAAACTTCATTCGATCAATGTTCTCGAACCATGTGTGGTTGGCTCCCCACTTGGAAAGGGCGTTGTTCGGGTCTGGCACCTGCTCGGTTGCGGCTATGTGGACGGCGTCGAAGACACAACGCCTTGGCTGCGCGTCCCGATGAGTGAGGCATCGAACACGACCCGTCCGAGCGAGATGCCGACCGCCGGCGATCGGATCCGGATCGATGGAACGCGCGCGAGGGCGCATCGGTCCGAACCGGGTCTTCCGAATGCCATGTCGCCGTCCGTATGCCATCGCTTCGTTGCGCGGGACGCGCGCCTTCGGCGCGACGCACCTCGCCATCCCGATGCCGGGACGCATCCCGGTTGTCTTGTTCAGGCCTTCATGGCCCGGTAGCCGTCTGCGGTTCTGACAAACGCCCAGACCACGCGCGCCATGCGGTTGGCCAGCGCGATGGCGACGACTGTCATGTGCAGTGCCATCCCGGGGTCCGTTACTTGCCGTCCCGCAATGGCGGATCAACCCCGCTCTAGGTATCGACCTCGGCGCCGTGACCCGTCATGCACTCAACAACGAAGCCGGACCACCCGATCGGGGCAGGCCACGTAAGGGTCATCTGGACATGGCAAGAGGCCGCATGATCATGCGTCTGCCCCGTTGGTGAAGCGGCGCCACAGAATGCACCTGTCGATGAACGGCAGATAGGACCCTTCGTGGTCGGACCATTCGCTGCAAATGCAAGATCGATCTCGCCATAGCGGTAAGTTGGGCACCAAGCGGACTATCAGTGATGCAGTATTCGGAGCCGAAGCGTGACCTGACCGCCCAGCGCTCTCGGCGCGCCCAACTCAGATGGATGCAGGACGGATGGCAGGTTCACCTGTATCCTGTGCTGGTATCCCGACCTGCTTTGGCAGAAGATGTCTGGCCCGCCGATCGCAGCAGGGTGGATATGTCGCTGAAGCAAGGGACGCCGAATGGATGAACGTCAGCCGACCGAAGCGGGTCGCGACGCCGTCATCACCCACGGCATCGTCACCGACAATCCGGAAGGACTGCTGCGCGGCGCCGGTTGGCGTGCCGTGTGGGGGATCCTGCGCGAGGCCGGTCTGCGCCTTTGGAGCGACGATGCCTTCGGGCTTGCCGGAAACGTTGCGTTCCGGGTGCTTCTGGCAGTCTTCCCGTTCCTCATCTTCACGTCTTCGCTGACGGCATTCGTCGGCGATCAGAACATGGCCGAAGATCTGATCTCGTTTCTCATCGCCATCGTACCTGAAACGCTGATCGAACCGATCGTCTCCGAGGTAAGGCAGGTGATGACGGTCCAGCGCGGCGGTGTGCTGTCCGTCGGTATCCTGCTAACCGTCTGGTTCGCACTCGGCGGTGTCGATGGCGTGCGGGTGGGGCTCAATCGTGCCTACGGGGTTCGCGAGACCCGCGCATGGTATGTGCTCTATCCGTTGATGGCTTTGATGGTAGTGATCGCCAGTCTCGTGCTGGTGGTGGTCGGGTATCTTCTCGTACTGGCCCCGCGCGCTGGCTCGTGGTTGCACGTCCTGTTTCCCGGCTTCGATCCAAACTCCGTGACAGTGCGCTTCGTACGTTACCCGGCGGCCGCCCTCATTCTCGTCTCGTCGCTGTTCCTGGCCCACATATTCCTGCCCGCCCGGCGCACTCGATTCTCGTCGATCTATCCGGGCGTGCTGTTCACGGTCGGCGCATGGACCACGCTGACCGCGGCCTTCTCTTTCTACCTTGCGCATTTTGCCACCTACGCGAGCTATTACGGGGGCCTCGCGGGGATCGTCGCAGCGCTCTACTTTCTGTATCTGGCCGCACTGGTTCTCATCTTCGGGGGGGAGCTCAACCGCGCGATCCGCATTCGCCGTCTGTCGCGAGCCCTGCGCGGCGACGGATAGGTTCACGACCATTCTGCCGAACCATCACGACAGGCCATTTGTGGACGTTGGCGAAGCGTGATGTTGCTGCGTAGCTGCGTCGCCGAAGGCGGCCTCGCTTGGTACTTCATC
>JBASAZ010000209.1:0-6341 GCA_049650845.1 Ornithinimicrobium sp. | reverse complement strand
CGCTCACGCGTACGTCGTCGGCATCGGCATCCGCATCGGCATCGGCATCGGCATCGGCGGATCCGCTCAGGTAGACCCTTGGCAGTCTGGGACCGAACCGGGTCACGATCTCGTAGTTGATCGTGCCGATCGCCTCGGCCCAGTCCTGCGCCGTGGGCTCGCCCCGGGCACCGGAGCCGAACAGCACCACCTCGTCACCCGCCTCGACGTCGACGTCGCCGGCGTCGATCATGATCTGGTCCATGCACACCCGGCCGGCGATCGGGCGTCGTTGCCCGCCGATCAGGACCTCGATCGCATTCGATCCGTGTCGAGGCAGACCGTCGGCATAGCCGACCGGCACGTCGACCAGGGTGGTCGGAGCTGGCGTGATGAAGGTATGACCGTAGGACACCCCTTGTCCGGCCGGAACGGTCTTGACGGTGGCCGCCCGGGCGGTGACGGCCATGGCCGGGACCAGGTCGAAGGCGGCGCTGTCGCCGATGTCCGGCACCGGCGACAGCCCGAAGACCGCCAAACCGGGGCGGACCATGTCCCAGGCCGCACCCGGGTTGGTCAGGGTCGCCGCCGAGTTGGACATGTGCCGGACCTGCGGCCTCAGCCCAGCGCGCTCGGCCAGCAGCACTGCCTCAGCAAAAGCCTCTTCCTGGTGTCGGACGGTGGGGTGCTCCGGTGCGTCTGCGTAGGCGAAGTGGGTGAAGATCCCGGTGACCTCCAGGAGTCCTTCGCCTTCGGCGCGCACAGCCGCCTGCACCAACGCCTCCCAGTCACCGGAGCCGGTGTAGGCGCCGTTGCGGGCCAGCCCGGTGTCCGCCTTGAGCTGGACCTTGGCCCGGCGGTCGCCCGAGCGCGCGGCGTCACAGATCTGCTCCACCGCCCAGGGTGCCGAGAGCCCGATTTCGATGTCCGCGTCGATCGCCCGCCCGTAGGCCACCCCACTGGTATGCAGCCAGGTCAGCAGCGGGGTGCTGACTCCGGCGGCTCGGAGGGCCAGGGCCTCGCTCAGCTGCGCCACCCCCAGCCAGTCGGCCCCGCCGCGCACGGCAGCCCGGGCGCAGGGAACCAGCCCGTGCCCGTAGGCGTCCGCCTTGACCACGGCCATCAGCGCGGCCGACCCGGCATGGTCCTTCAGGACACCGACGTTGTGCGCAATGGCGTCCAGGTCGATCGTGGCCCAGGCCGGATGGACTGCAGGGTCGAAGTCAGCCATCACTGGTCGCCTCCAGTGGTCTGCGGCCGAGAACGATGGCCCACGGCGGCTAGCTGGGTCATCAGCGATGCAGGGTCGGCGTGGGCTTTCTCGCCCGCGAACGTGCCCACCCGGGCGGCGATCCGCTCGCCGATGTCCTGTGTAGCGGCCCCCATCTCCGCGCCGGCCATGGCCGGCAGCTCACCGAGCACGCTGACCGTGGCCGCCTCGATCGCGCTGGAGGCCTCCGCCTCGCCGAGGGTGGCCAAGCACAACCCCAACGACAACACGGCTCCTGCCGGATTGGCCCACCCCCGCCCTGCGATGTCCGGAGCCGAGCCGTGGATCGGCTCGAACATGGAGGTTCCGGTGCCGTCCAGGTTGAGGTTGCCGCTGGCCGCGACCCCCAGTCCTCCCTGCAGGACCGCACCCAGGTCGGTGACGATGTCACCGAACAGGTTGTCCGTGACGACCACGTCGAATCGCTCCGGGCGAACCGGCAGGTGCATGCACATGGCGTCCACGTGGACATAGTCGGTCTCCACCTCGGGATAGCGCTGTGCGACATGGTCCATCACGGAGGTCCACAACGCACCGGACTGCACCAGGACGTTGGTCTTGTGGCACAGCGTGACCTTCTTCGAGCGCTGCATCGCGAGCCGAAAGGCGAAGTCCACCGCGCGTTCGCAGGCAAACCACGTCGTGATCGAGTCCTGAGTGGCGACAGCAGCGGGGGTGCCACGGTGCACCATGCTGCCCGTGCCGGCGTACGCCCCCTCGGTGTTCTCCCGCACCACCACGAGGTCACACCGTTGCGGAGTCAACCCGGCGATCGGGCTTGGCACGCCCGGATACAGCCGCACCGGACGCAGGTTGATCGCCTGGGCCATGGCCGCCCGCAGGGCCAGGATGATGCCGCGCTCCAACACCCCGGGGGTGACCTTCGGGCTGCCGATGGCTCCGAAGACGATGGCGTCCTGAGCGCGCAGCGTCTGCTCGTGCGCGGGCGTCAGCAGCTCACCGGTCGCGAGATAGTGGTCGGCTCCCAGGGGCACCGTGACCCGCTCGGTGGCGAACCCGAACGCCTCCTGGGCCGCGTCCAACACGGTCAGCGCGGCGTGGTTGACCTCCGGCCCCACGCCGTCGCCGGGGATGATCGCGAGGCGATGCGGCCGGGTTTGGGGCAAAGAAGACATCGGTGGGGCAGGCTCCTGTGTGTGGGCGAGGACGAGGGACGAATCGGCGTTGTTCCGTGGTGCGGATACAGTTTCGCTCACATCATCACAGGGATTCACAGGAGTAGTCGATGGGTAGCACGCTGGCAGAGAAGTTGTGGCATAGCCACCTGGTCCGCCGAGTCGAGGGCGAGCCCGACCTGCTCTACATCGACCTTCACCTCGTGCACGAGGTCACCAGCCCGCAGGCGTTCGAAGGGTTACGCAACGCCGGCCGGGGGATGCGTCGCCCCGATCTGACCCTGGCCACCGAGGACCACAACGTGCCCACCACGCTCGGCCCGGTCACGGACCTGATCTCGCGGACCCAGCTGAGCGCCCTCGGGACCAACTGCGCAGAGTTCGGTGTCGTCCACCACGAGCGCGGCAACCTCGGCCAGGGCATCGTCCACGTCATCGGTCCCGAGCTGGGGCTGACCCAACCGGGTATGACGATCGTCTGCGGCGATTCGCACACCTCCACCCATGGCGCCTTCGGGGCCCTGGCCTTCGGCATCGGCACCAGCGAGGTGGAGCACGTCATGGCCACCCAGACCCTTCCCCTCAAGCCGTTCAAGACCATGGCCATCACCGTGAACGGCACGTTGGGTGACGGCGTCTCCCCCAAGGACATCATCTTGGCGGTGATCAACCGGATCGGCACCGGAGGTGGGCAGGGCTACGTCCTGGAATACCGCGGAAGGGCCATCGAGGCCCTCACGATGGAGGGCCGGATGACCATCTGCAACATGTCGATCGAAGCAGGCGCCCGCGCCGGCATGGTGGCCCCTGACCAGACCACCTTCGACTACGTCCGCGGTCGGGCGCATGCCCCCACCGGCCCGGACTGGGACACAGCGATCGCGGATTGGCGTGCGCTACGCACCGACGACGACGCGGTCTTCGACGCCGAGATCGTGCTGGACGCCGACACGTTGACTCCGTACGTCACGTGGGGCACGAACCCCGGTCAGTCCGTGCAGCTCGGCGACGTCGTGCCCGACCCGGCGGATCTGGGCGACGAGGACGACAAGGACGCCGCCCAACGGGCGTTGGCCTATATGGACCTCCAGCCGGGAACGCCCATGCGCGACATCCCCGTGGACGTGGTCTTCCTCGGTTCGTGCACCAACGGTCGGATCGAGGACCTGCGCATTGCCGCCGATGTGTTGCGCGGTCGGCAGGTGGCATCGACGGTCGACATGCTGGTGGTGCCCGGCTCACACGCCGTGCGGTTGCAGGCCGAAGCCGAGGGCCTGGATCGGGTGTTCATCGACGCCGGTGCCCAGTGGCGGCTCGCCGGGTGTTCGATGTGCCTGGGGATGAACCCGGACCAGATGGCACCACACCAGCGCTGCGCGTCGACGTCCAACCGCAACTTCGAGGGCCGCCAGGGCGCGAAGTCGCGCACCCACCTGGTCTCCCCGTTGGTGGCCGCCGCCACCGCGGTGCGGGGCACGCTGGGCTCACCGGGCGATCTGAGCCCGATCACCGAAACGCAGGAGATCCACTGATGGAAGCCTTCACCACCCACACCGGCGTCGGCGTGCCGTTGCGCCGCAGCAACGTGGACACCGATCAGATCATCCCCGCACACTTCCTCAAGCGGGTCGCCCGCACCGGCTTCGAAGACGGACTATTCGCCCGGTGGCGCGAGGACGCCTCCTTCATCCTGAACCAAACCGCGTATGCCGAGAGCTCCGTGCTCGTCGCCGGTCCCGACTTCGGGACGGGGTCCTCGCGGGAACACGCCGTCTGGGCGCTGATGCAGTACGGGTTTCGGGTGGTCATCTCCTCGCGCTTCGGTGACATCTTCGCCGGCAACTCCGGCAAGGAAGGTCTGCTCTGCGCCCAGACCGCGCAGGACGACGTCGAACTGATCTGGAAGTTCCTCGAGAACGAACCGGGGGCGTCAGTCACGGTGGACCTGCAGGCGCGCCGCATCGTGGCGGGCGACATCGTGGCCCGGTTTGCCGTCGACGACTACACCGCGTGGCGCTTGGCCAACGGGTTCGACGACATCTCGCTGACCCTGCGGCACGTCAGCCTCATCGACGAGTTCGAAGCCCAACGGCCGGCATACAAGCCCGTGGTGTCTTCTGCTGTCTGAGCATCTGGGTTAGGCTCGTCTGCAATGGCACGTCTTCTCCTCCTCAGCTGCCGCAGCGAGACCTCCTAGGTCCGGCCCTCGCTGCGGAGTTGCTGCGCCTCGGACGCCACGCACACCCAGTGAGGAAGCCCATCGTGACGAGTAAGACCAACCCCCAGCAGCCCAGCGGAATGCCGTACGGCCGATACGCCTCCTTCGAGCCGATCGATCTGCCCGGGCGCACCTGGCCCGACAAGACCATGACGAAGGCACCGCGCTGGTGTGCGGTCGACCTGCGCGACGGCAACCAAGCCCTCATCGACCCGATGACCCCGGACCGCAAGCGGCGCATGTTCGAGCTGCTGGTCGCCATGGGATACAAGGAGATCGAGGTCGGTTTCCCCTCGGCCAGCCAGACCGACTTCGACTTCGTGCGGATGCTCATCGAGGAAGACCTCATCCCCGACGACGTGGTGATCCAGGTCCTGACCCAGGCGCGTGAGCATCTGATCGAGCGCACCTACGAGTCGATCGAGGGCGCCAAGGCAGCCATCGTGCACCTCTACAACTCGACCTCCACCCTGCAGCGGAGAGTCGTTTTTAACACCGACATGGACGGCATCATCGACATTGCGGTCACCGGTGCCCGATTCTGCAAGAAGTTCGAAGAGCAGCTGCGCAGCGACACCGACGTGTTCTACGAGTACTCCCCCGAGTCCTACACCGGCACCGAGCTGGAGTTCGCGGTGCGCATCTGCAACAAGGTGATGGAAGTCCTCGAACCGAGCGCCGAGCGTCCCCTGATCATCAACCTGCCGGCCACCGTTGAGATGGCCTCCCCGAACGTGTATGCCGACTCCATCGAGTGGATGAGCAACCACCTCAACCACCGGGAACACGTCGTGTTGTCGTTGCACCCGCACAACGACCGCGGCTGCGCGGTCGCCGCCGCGGAGCTGGGCTATCTGGCCGGTGCCGACCGGATTGAGGGTTGCCTGTTCGGCAACGGCGAGCGCACCGGCAACGTGTGCTTGGTGACCCTGGGGATGAACCTGTTCTCCGCGGGCATCGACCCCGAGATCGACTTCTCCGATATCGATGAGATCCGGCGCACGGTCGAGCACTGCAACCAGATGCCGGTGCCCGAGCGCCATCCCTACGGCGGCGACCTGGTTTTCACCGCCTTCTCCGGGTCACACCAGGACGCCATCAAGAAGGGCCTGGATGCGCTCGGCAACGAGGCAACGGCGGCCGGGTCGGCCATCGAGGACTACCCGTGGGCGGTGCCGTACCTGCCCATCGACCCGAAAGACGTGGGGCGGTCCTACGAAGCGGTGATCCGGGTGAACAGCCAGTCGGGCAAGGGCGGCGTCGCCTACATCATGCGCACCGAGCACCACTTGGACCTGCCCCGCCGACTGCAGATCGAGTTCAGCCGGGTGGTGCAGAGCTACACCGAGGGTTCCGGCGGCGAGATGTCGGCAGCGGCGATCTGGGCGGCGTTCGAGAACGAGTACATCGTGCCGACCAGTCCGGTGTTGCTGCGCAAGGTGGACACCCGAACGGCCGACAACGGCACCGACCTGATCTCGGCCACCGTGGTCACTGACGGAGTCGAGCAGGTCATCGAGGGTGTGGGCAACGGGCCGATCAACGCCTTCGTCGCGGCCCTGGCACCCCTGGGCCATGACGTGCGGGTGCTCGACTACGCCGAGCACGCACTGTCCTCAGGCGACGACGCGGTCGCTGCGGCATACGTCGAATGCGCCATCGGTGACGAAGTCCGCTGGGGCGTCGGCATCGACGCCAACATTGTCACGGCCTCCTTGCGAGGGATCACCAGCGCCCT
>JBASAZ010000208.1:0-5441 GCA_049650845.1 Ornithinimicrobium sp. | reverse complement strand
GACCGCCAGCTCAGGCGACCGGTGTCACCGCGGGCTCACGCGACCGGTGTATCTCCTGACCACGGCGCGTGAGGACGGGTAGCTTGCGACGGCTGATCAGCGCCGAGCAGATGCTGCATCCTGACGGCGTTCTTGCCCCGGGCTGGGTGGTGGTCCAGGGTGAGCGGATCGCGCACGCTGGGCGGGGTACACCGCCCAGCGATGTGTCCTCGACCGACGACACCATCCAGACGCAGATACTGAGCCCCGGCTTCGTCGACGGGCACTGCCACGGTGGAGCCGGTAGTGCGTTCTCCGACGTGGACGCGGTCGCCACGAGGCACACCCTTCGAGCCCAGCGCAGCGGCGGCGCCACGTCGGTCGTCGCAAGCGTGGTCACCGCCCCCCTGGACGATCTGCGGCGTCAGGTCGAGTCGTTGGCGGACCTCGTCGAATCCGGAGAGTTGGCCGGCATACACCTGGAGGGGCCATGGCTCAGCCCGCACTTTGCCGGTGCCCACGCCCCGCACCTCCTGCTGGAACCGACCCCGCGCGACATACAGACGCTGCTGGATGCCGGCCGTGGTCACCTCACGATGGTGACTCTTGCGCCTGAGCTGCCCGGTGGGATGGATGCCGTTCGGCAGCTCAGCAAAGCCGGGGTCGTGGTGGCCATCGGTCACACCGATGCGGATTTCGACACCACGCGCAACGCCGCCGACGCCGGTGCCAGCGTCGTCACCCACCTGTTCAACGCCATGCGGCCGGTGCACCACCGCGCGCCTGGGCCCGTGGTGGCTGCCCTGAACGACGAGCGCTTGCTGATCGAGTTGGTCGCCGACGGGCATCACGTCGATCCGACCGTGTTGGCGCTGGCCGCGCGCAGCGCGCGAGGCGGTTTCAGCCTGGTCAGCGATGCGATGGCCGCGGCGCAGGCTCCACCGGGTCGATACCGACTAGGAGCCCTCGAGGTCGACGTGGGCTCGGATGGTCTCCCCCGACTGGTCGGCACGGAGCAGATCGCCGGCAGCACGCTGACCATGGACCACGCGGTGCGGGTCATGGTCGCCGCGGGGCTGCCGCTGAGTTCCGTCCTGGCTGCGGCGACGTCGAGGCCTGCCGCAGCACTCGGGTTGACCGACGTCGGCCGGTTGAGTGCCGGACATCGCGCCGACCTCGTGCTCCTGTCGACCGAGCTGGAAGTGCAGGGTGTGATGCGGTCCGGGGAGTGGCAGCCCAGAGGTGAGCGACACGCCGGCTGATGACCGGGTGGTGAGCGCTATCCGGTCGAAGTGCGCCTCCTGGTGGGTCAACCCTGGTCAGTGGTCGTCGGCGGACACGTGCACCTCGTGCGCGCGCATCGCAAGCCAATGGAACAGACCACCGATGAAAGCGCCGATGATCCAGGCGAAGCCGGACAGGCCGCTGAGTGCGGGGAGCCATACGGCCAGGACGGAGAACACTGCGGCGATGCCGAAGGCGACGACCGCCCGACGGTTCCATCCGTCTTGGAACCAGTAGGCGCCCTCGCGGGAGGAGGAGTACAGGTCTTGCAGGTTCAGCCGTTGGCGGCGCACCAGGTAGTAGTCGGCGACGATGATGCCGTAGAGCGGGGCCAGGACCGCTCCCAGCGTGTCGACGAACTTGGGCAGTCCGATCTCGGAGATCGTCGAGACCCAGAGGGCGCCGACCACGAACCCGGCGGCGGCGGTGATCATCCCGGCCTTGGTGAAACTGATCCGAGAGGGGCTGATGTTGCTCAAGGAGTAGGCCGGGGGTATGAAGTTGGCCACCACGTTGATGCCCAACGTCGCCAACAGAAAGGTCAGCGCCGCCAGGATGGTCAGCCACACGTTATCGACGACACCAACGATCTCCGCTGGGTTGGTCAGTGGCTCGCCCTCACCACCCTGGAAGACGATGTAGGAGCCGGCGGTGATGAAGAGTGACAAGAAGGTGAACAAGGCCAGGCTGCCGGGCAGGCCAGTCGTGTTGCCCAACCGCATCTGCTTGTCACTGCGCACGTTGCGGGCGAAGTCACCGAAGTTGATCACGACCGCCGCGAAGTAGGCCACCATGGTGCCGGTCACGCCGGCGAAGGCACTGACGACGGCGAACCCGCTCACCTCGTCGGAGGCGAAGATTCCGTTGACTGCCGGCAGCAGCTCGCTGCCGGCCTTGATCCAGATCGCCACCAGCAAGGCGATCATCACCAGGTATACAGCCGGGCCCACGACGTTCAGGAAGGCACCGATCTTCTCGATGCCGCCCAGGAACAGGTAGATCTGCAAACCCGACGCGATGATGTACGAGATCCAGGAGACTGCATCCATGCCAAGCACCGTTGCCCCACCCGGACTGTCGAGAATCGCATTCAGCGCCAGCGCGACGGCAGTGGAGGCGAAGTAGGTCTGCGCGCCATACCAAAAGATCGCGACGACGGCACGCACGATCGCGGGGAGCTGCGCTCCGCGTACGCCCATGGAGGCTCGCGCAAGGACCGGGTAGGGAAAGCCGTACTTGACACTTGGCCGCCCGGATAGGTCTACCAGCACCTTGACGATGAAGCCGGACAGGATGATCGCGGCAAAGACCAGCCAGCCATTGATCCCGGCGGTAATGAACAGGCTGGCTGCCAGCGTGTAACCAGCCAGACTCTGAATATCGTTGGACCATACGTTGAAGATCTCGAACCAAGCCCAGGTGCGCCGCGACGGCGGCAAGGGCGCGAGATCCTCGTTGTACAGATTGGGATCCGGATTGCGGACCACGTAAACCTGCTCATCAGTGGTCAGGCGCTGGTCAGTCATCGTGCAGGCTCCACTTCCATCATGAGAAAACTGTCGTCCGCAATACGGAATATTCTCAATATGGCAGAGCCTTATGACCGACGCAAGCCCTCAGCTCACCGAGGACGCCGTCATCGTTGCTACGCACGGACACCCCACTGAAAGTGCGTTTACCGGTGTGGCTCGAGTCAGGGCTGGTCGTCGCTACCGGCCCGCCCGAGCAGGTAGCGGTCCAGATCGGGGCTCGTCGAGGTGAACCGGTCGGCCTCGGTGTCACCGTCGCACTGGCGCAGGCTCACCGTGACCGCATCGCCACGCCGGCCGACCACTCGCCAGATACCGCCGGCTGCCTCCCATCGGTCCAGGATTGCCACCGGGTCCTCGACCGGTTTCACGGGCCGCTCGTCGGACACGGGTCAGCCGCCCTGCCGGGCCCGGCTGGTGTCCAGCACCAACGCCTGCCTGCGCTGGTGCACGGTCAGGTAGCGCAGCCCCTGCTCCCCGGCGCCGAACTGACGACGGGATCGGCGGGGCAACCACAGGACCGCCCCGGGTTGCAGGTCGAGACTCCCCGCCTCGGTGGTGAGTTGACCCGAGCCCGACAGGACGTGGATGAGCACGTCCAGGTCGGGACCGGCGTAGGCATCGATGCCGCCGCCGGGCGGCAGCGAGACGATGTTGGAGTCCAGGTCACGCTCACGCATGGTCAACTTCCACACCACCTCGCGGGCCCCCGAGTCGGGCGACTGCTGAACGACCTCGGCGCTGTTGACCAGCACGCGCGGCAATGCCGTCGAGAACACCTTGCTGATTCGGATCCGCCAGTCCCGCGGCTTCCTGTTCAGATACTCCCAGCCGTAGCTGCCGGCGAGCTCGGTCTCGAACTCCTCGCGGAGGTGTCGAGGATCGTGGTCGTTGATCAGGACGAATGACGCCCCCACGGCGAGCGCGGCATACCTGGCGAAGATGGCGGGATGTTTCTCGGGCTTTCGCAGCGGCCGTACGTCGAGCTCGGCCTCGGTGGTGGTGGTGGTGGAGACGCTGGGAACCGACATCGGATACTCCTCACTGAAGGTATTTCTACAAGTCTTGATTGTGTAAACTGTAGGCCATGCGACCTGCCGACAACAGCAGTCCCCGTGATGACCGCCGGGCAGCGGTGTTGGACGTGCTCAAGGCAGCCTCGCGTCCACTGAGCATCAAGGACCTGGCCGAGCAGGTGGACGCACACCCCAACACCGTGCGCTTTCACCTGATGAGTCTGCGTGCCGACTGGCGGGTGGAGCAGGTGAACTCGACTCCTCGGGCCGCCGGACGCCCGCCGCAACTGTTTCGCTCGGTGCCGGGGATGGATCCCTCCGGCCCCAGGGGCTATCAGGAACTGGCCGAGGTGCTGGTGGCCGAGTTGGCTGATCGGCCCGATCCCACTGCTCGCGCCCTCGAGGCAGGCCGTTCCTGGGGTCGGCAGCAGGCCACGGATCGGCTTCCCTCAGCCGATGAGACCTCCGGCGCGGCCGATGAACCGGTGACCACACTGGTCAGCCTGCTCGACGACCTGGGGTTCGCGCCGCAAGTCCACGATGCCGGCGACCGCGCAACGATCAGCCTGCGGCACTGCCCGTTCCTGGAGCTGACCGACACCCGATCAGCGATCATCTGCTCCATCCACCTGGGCCTCATGCAAGGCGCCCTGCACGCCTGGGGCGCAGATGTGGACGTCGATCGGTTGGACCCCTTCGTCGAGCCGGACCGGTGTCTGGCTCACCTCTCAACCAAAGGAGCATCCTGATGGATTCACTGTCCCTGGCCACGGTGGCCGACGAGCAGATCGCCGCAGCTCGAGACACCTCAAGCGGGCGTAGCGCGACCACGGTGCATGGCGGCCACGAACACTCCCTGCGCCAGACGGTGATCGCCCTGACCGCCGGGCACGGACTGGGCGAGCACGACAGCCCGGGTGAAGCCACCCTGCAGGTCTTGACCGGCCGGGTCCGGTTGATCGCCGGCGACCAGTCCCATGAGGCCTCGACCGGGGACTACCTGATTATCCCGCCGGTCCGGCATCACCTGGATGCGATCGAGGACTCCGCCGTCCTGCTGACGGTGGCCGTAGCCGGTCCGCAGTAATGGCGGACACCGCGACGAGTCCGCGAGCCGCCGGTCCCCACCACGACAACCCCACAGTCAGCGCGAACGCCAACGCCAACGCCATCCTGGTGTCGAGCGCGGCACTCAGCGTGATTGCCGGTGGCCTGGTCGCTGCCATCACCGGCCCTCTGGGCCTGGTCGAGGGCAGCTGGCTCGCGGCATACCTCGTGTTGGTCTGCGGGGTTGGCGGCTGGAGCATCGGGACCATGCAGAGGCACGCCACTACGGGTCTGTCGCCAGCCCGGGCTCGGGTGCAACTCGGATGCTGGGCCGCCGGCAACGCGGCCGTGATCGCTGGGTCCCTTACCTCGCTGCCGGTGGTGGTCGATGCCGTGGTGCTGTCGCTGGAGGCCTCCCTGGTCATCGCCCTCATCGTCGCCCCCACCACCGCCCTGGTCGGGCGGCTGATCGGCTGGGGATACCGAGCGCTGCTGGTGGTGTTGATGCTCAGCGCGCCAGTGGGGTCCGTCCTGGTCCACCTACGCAACTGACCGCAGCACAACTCGACGATCCGCTGATGTCACC
>JBASAZ010000207.1:0-1838 GCA_049650845.1 Ornithinimicrobium sp. | reverse complement strand
GTACCGAGGACTGGTCAATCGACAATTCCTATATTCGTGGTCACATTGATACGAGGCAAGCCCAAAACGTGCGGATGGGCACGCTAAGCAACACGGTCCTCGAATGCGAGGCGGCTATTGATGACTGGATTGTCCAATGTAGCAAGGTCTCCAACGTCACAATTCGGTCTAGGGGTAGGGGGGTGTTCTGTGACGATGCCGTCAACCTTGATGTACGCGCCGAGGCGGGCGCCTCGCTGGCTGTGACTGGCTCGGCAGCGAACTGCCGCTTAGGCGGAATGCGCCGCGAGGGTGAGACGCGCCGCGTCGAGATGGCGGAGGGCCAAGCCGCGCTCGCTCTTTCGGAGGGTGTACGGCTTGTGAGCCTGAGGCGGATGAACCCGGCGGTGCAGGGCGGCAAATGGTTCGAGATCCATCATTCTGACTACAAAGTCGTCAATAGAACTGTCCAATTCTCGCTGGCTGCGCAAGCGGGGGATGTCATAGAAATACAAACTCATGAAGTAAATTTCGATAAGTTCGCGGTCCGGGCAGAGGAGACGGCGTTCGAACTGACGCGACCGGGCGGGCTGCGTCCCGGCGATATCCTATCGGTGACGTCGAACGGCATACTCGTTCCTGAAGGGCCGGAGGGATATTCGGTGTCGCCTACAGGGGATGGTCGTGCCACCCTAGCGCTGGCTGCGGCGAGGGAGGGGGATGTGCTAGAGGTGGCATACCTTCCCCCGCTTTTACCCTATGCCGGTCTAGTATTGGCACCTAGTGCCCGGGGCTTGGCGGTCCGGGCGGACGTGACATGTCGGAATGTAGGCGGCGTCCGGTTCCGCGCCGATGCCTTATTGAGCGGTACATTCGAGGACGTAACTGGTGAAGCGGCCTTCAACATCGATGATGGCGTGTCCGCATCGCTTCGGGACGTGATGCTGACGCGATGCTCTGGCGGTGTGGTGGCCGGGTCAAGCACCAACGCCGTGCCCCACGCGCTGCGGATCGTTGGCTGCCTATTTCAAGACTGGGGCATGGCCAGGGGGGCGACCGAGTCGCAGGGGCTTGAGCGGCGCGGGGTCGGCGGGCATGCCCGCAGTGGCCTTCATGTGACGTCGCAATTAGTGATTCAGGGAACGACTTGGATCTGCATGGACACGTATCGTTCGAGCGACGACATCGGCCGTCTGTCGGGCGCGGGTACGGCTCTTGCTGTCATGTCAGGAAACGCCTTCGTAGGCGTGCGGCCTCTGCGTCCGCAGGCGCAAACACTAGTCGAGATGTGACACTGGTAGGCGAGGGGGGCGAACCCCCCACCGCCTATAGGCACAGCTGGCGACGCTTGAAGCGTGAGCAAGACCACGAACAGGTTTTCCCCTGAGGTGCGCGAGCGCGCCGTGCGGCTGGTTCTCGAGACCGAGGGTCAGCATGCGTCGCGCTGGCAGGCGGTGATGTCGATCGCGGCCAAGATCGGCTGCACGGCACAGACCCTGAACGAGTGGGTCAAGAAGGCGGACGTCGACAGAGGCCGGCGCGCGGGAATTCCGACCAAGACAGTCGAAAAGATGAAGGTGAACCGCGCCGGTTTCACCGGAGGCTCCAGAGTGAGTATGGATGGAGCCTATGGAACGAGACAGAAGAGCGAACCGCTACCTGCCTGAGACCCGCGAGCGGGCGGTCCGGATGGTGCTGGCAAATGAGGGCGATCACGCGGACCGGGCGGCTGCGATCAGGGCAATTGCCCCGAAGATCGGATGCAGCCGGGAGAGCCTGCGTCGCTGGGTGATCCAAGCCGAAGTCGATGGCGGAGCCCGGGACGGCGTGACGCAACAAGAACGGGATCGGGTCAAGGC
>JBASAZ010000206.1:0-2242 GCA_049650845.1 Ornithinimicrobium sp. | reverse complement strand
GCATTGGGAGTCGCCGCGCCCGCTCGGCCGATCAACACCCAGGCGGCGATGCCGTAGATGAAACCCGCGGCCGCATAGACACTGAGTAGCACCCGCTTGGCCGCGATGCCGGACAGTCGCGCTGCCTCCGCGTCGTCGCCCACGGCATACACGTGGCGTCCCCACGCGGTCTGGCTCAGGGCGAACCCGACGGCGAGATAGACCACCGCGACGATGACCACGCCGTAGGTGACGGTGAAGCCGCCGATACTGATCGTGTTCCCGGTGAAGTTCAGGAACGCCGGCAGGTCACCGCCCTGGATGGATTGCCCTCCGGAATACAACAGGGCTATGGCGGTGAAGATGCTCAGTGTGCCGAGCGTGACGATGAAGGGCGGCAGGTTGACCCTAGTGACCAAGAAGCCGTTCAGCGCCCCGCAGAGGGTGCCGACGGCGATGCCGATCATGACCGCGATCAGTCCCGGCACACCGTTCTCGTAGGCGATCGTCGCCGAGAACATCGTCGACAAGATGGCGATCGCTCCCACCGACAGGTCGATGCCCGCAGTCAGGATGATCAGCGTCTGGCCGACGGCCAGACAGGCGATGACTGCGGTCTGCTGGATCATCAGGGAAAGCGACGCGGCACTGGCGAATCGGGAGTTCAGCAGGCTGAACACCACGAAGGTCAGCACCAGGATGAGCGCTGGGCTCAGGGCCGGGTGCGCGTGCAAGAGATGTTGCACGCGCTGGACGGGTGATTGGCGTCTGCCGCCCAGACTCGCAGCGGTGGATGGAGCAGTTGGAGCTGATGTGCTCATGTGATCCTCTTCCTAGGATTCGTCGCGCTTGGACCTCAGCCCCAGCAGAGCTCGGCGCCTTCGGTGGTGTCGATGCTCTCCACACCGTCGACCGGTGCGTCGGTGACGAGCGAGACACCGGTGTCGAAGAAGTCCAGACCTTCGCTGGTGGTGGGCGCCTCGCCGCCGCGCGCGATGGTGTTGATGGCTTCGACGCCCTGCGTGGCCATGTTCAGCGGATACTGCTGTGAGGTCGCACCGATCACCCCGTCGGCGACGGCTTGCACTCCGGCGCACCCGCCGTCGACCGAGACGACGATGACGTCCATGCCTGCGGCCTCGAGCGCGTTGTTGGCGCCAATCGCCGCCGGCTCGTTGATGGCGTAGACCACGTTGATGTCGCCGTTGATCGTCAAGCAGTTCTCCATCGCGGTGCGGCCCTCGTCCTCGGCGCCCTGCGTCGGTTCGTTGCAGACGATCTCGTAGTCCCCACCCGCGCCTGCGCTGTACGTTCCGGTGGGCGCTTCGTCGCCATTCTTCTTCGGGTCCGCGGTGTCGATTCCCATACCCGTCAGGAAGCCCTGATCCCGGTTGTAGTCGACGCTGACGATCTTGTCGTCGAAGACGTCCAGCAACGCGATGGTGGCTTTTTCTCCGTCGAGCGTCTCGGCGGTCCACTGCCCGATCAACTCCCCAGCCTTGAAGTTGTCGGTGGCGAACGTGATGTCGACGATGTCCGGCGGGTCGGGCGGGGTGTCGAGCGCGATGACGTAGAGGCCGGCATCGCGGGCCTTGGTGATCGCGGGATTGACTCCGGGACCGTTCGGCGTGATCAGGATTCCCGCGTCTCCGCGCACGACGGCTTCTTCGATGGCCTGAATCTGGGTGGTCTCGTCGCCGTCCTCCTTACCTGCCGCCAGGGTGAGGTCGATGCTGTTGGCCTCAGCCTCTTTCTTGGCGCCCTCCTGCATCGCCACGAAGAACGGGTTGGTGGAGTTCTTGGTGATCAGGGACACCCCGATGGTTTCGTCTTCACCCTCAGCGGCTCCCCCTCCCCCGTCGTCTCCGCACGCTGCGAGCGATAGGGCCAGCACGGCGCCCATCCCTACCAGTGCGGTAGGGCGGAACGTCTTGGATGTGGTCATCGGAACCTCCTGGGGAGACCTCGTTGTCTCGGGTAGACAACCTTGTCAATGACCACCGTGGCAGTGTAGGCCGGGGCCGTCAAGGGGTTACGCCGACATTTCCACATGTGTTAGACAACGATGTCTAGCCAGCCAAGGCGATCCGTAGGCAAACCGTCGGGCTCCGGGTTGCGGTTGCGGACTAGCCCGGCGCAGACAACGATGTCAGGATGCAACACCCTCCGGTTCCTCCCCCCCGAGCCACCATGCTCGACGTGGCCCGGCTGGCCGGGGTCGGACTGAAGACGGTCTCGCGGGTGGTCAACGAGGAGCCCGGGG
>JBASAZ010000205.1:0-51404 GCA_049650845.1 Ornithinimicrobium sp. | reverse complement strand
CGCCCCTGATGAATGTGGTCAGCATTGCCACCCCGGCCTGCTGAACCGCAGCCACGATCTTGCCGGGTGAGAGCGGACCGTGAGTCGGCGACACCTGCTTCGCATCGACTTCGGTGGTCCAGTCGAGCTCGCGGGCGGCCCGCTCGGCGCGACTGACCTCGGCGCGCAAGGGGGCCTGTGGTGCCTCGGGGGGCGCCAGTCGCAAATCTTCCCTGGCCCGCCGAAGTCGGCGGATCGCACTCGCTCGGTCCGGGTCATCAGAGGTCCGCATGGGCGGCAAGGTCCGTACGACGTCACGCCACAACTCGGTGCGCGCCAAAACCTGCCTGGCCGTGCCGAAGCGCATCGCGATGTCCAGGTCGAGGCTTGCCAAGGCGCTCCCATGCGCAGTGAGGGCGGTGCGCAGATCCAAACCGGCCGACTGCCGACCGGCAGCACCCAGGTCCTCGGCTGCCCGTTTCAGGGTGCGAGCCGCGGACTGTCGCTGGTCGCTGCCGAGGCTGATCCGCGCGGAGACGTGGCGGGCATGGAGGCGGGTTGCCAGATGCGCAGACCGCAGCAACCCCGGTGCCTGAGCCAGAGCATCTCGAGCATCGACGGGTCGCCCTTGATCGATGAGTGCCTCGGCCCGGACGAGCATGGAACCCTGGCGCACGGTTTCGTCGCCCTCACGGGCGGCCACCTCACCCAGGACCCGGGCCAGGCGCTCCCGAGCCGCAGGCGCCATGGCTCCCTGACCGCCGGCTTCGAGCTCGCTCAGCAGTGCCGTCCGACGCCAGCCCGACTCACCTCGACGTTGAAACCGATGACGGGCGGTGAGCGCTCGCTCGCGAGCGGATGCACTGTCACCGAGGAGCATCTCGGAGCGCGCGAGGTCAAGCTCGATCTCGCCGAGATCGTGCTGGCTGCCCTCATGCTCAGTGTGCGTCAGCACCCTGAGAAGCAACTCATGAGCTTCATCGACCAAACCCGCTTCCAGCATCACTCGCGCGCGGTCTAACCGGGCAATCCCCCTATCGACGTCGACCTCCATGCGGTCGGCTCGCTCCATCAGGGTCAAGGCAACGGGCAAGTTGCCGAGCAAGAACTCCGCGTAGCCCTGGTTGTGCATGGCCTTGAACCGGACTGCAGCCATATCCGCGTCCACGGCCAGCACAGCCGCCTCGGCCAGGTCACGAGAGGCTTCCTTCGGGTCGCCGAGGAGGATCAAGAGCGATCCACGATTGATCAGGAGGCGGGCCTGCTCCTCGTCCGTCAGCAACGACCTGCCAGCTTCGGCTCGCCGCATCGAGTTGAGGGCACCAGACAGGTCGCCACCTCGCCCCGACACGGCCGCCTGTTGGATGTCGCACAGTGCCTCAAGGTCGGCGTGACCCGCCGACAGACACTCGTCTCGCAGACGGTCGAGCGCCCTAGACACCACGTGCAAGCCGTCGTCCTCGAAGGTGATCCACGTTTCCGCTAGGCGCAGGCGAATGCGGAGACGGCTCACGCTTTCTGAGCCGTGGGAATCGTCCGCACGGTCAAGGCAGGCTCGACACTGCTGCAGCAACTCACGAGCCAAAGACGTCAACTGCTGGTCGATCGCAGCCTTAGCGCGTTCGAGGAGGGCTTCGCCGGTGCGGGTGAGATCGTGCTCTTCGCGAGAGTGGTCATCAGCGCCCGACCGGTCAGTGAAGTCTTCCGACCGACTGGGAGAGGAACTGCGTGCGATCACGTGGCACACCTTGCCACAACGCTACAAACGCGTGACCGTACTGAGCGCAGATCTGAATCACTAAACCGCAGGGTGCCTTCGGCCTCTGGTTAGGGCGTCCACCCGGGCAGTTCCTCGACAACTGCGGCCCAACCACGGCGCACTGCTTCGGAGCGGGTCCCGTTCGGCGTGGTTGGGTCCGCAGCGAGATGGCGAGCCAGTTCGCCCGCCAGCACGGGTGCCGCAAAGGATGTGCCGCTCCAGGTGCCAAAACCACCGGTGAAGTCGTCGGGATCGATGGTGGCCCGCTCCGACTGCGCATACCGCATCCGCGCGGAGGGTTGGCGGTCGCCGTTCAGATCGGTCGGCAAGGTGCTGATCACGTTGGCCCCCAGTCGGTGACAGGACACCCACGGCCCGGCGTTGCTGAAGTAGGCCACCGTTGATCCGTTGGGGTTAAGCGCTCCGACGCTGGCCAGCGGGATCACATCCTCCTCGAAGCCGGTGGTCTGACTGGCGAACGCCGCGGGATGGAAGGGCGCAACCGTGGCGTTGTTCCCGGCCGCGGCGACGACCGCCACGCCCCAGGAGCCGAACGCGGCGAGTAGTCCACGCAGCATCGGATCGGTAGCTGCGTCGATGGGCTCTTCGTGGTAGTAGCCAAGAGAGAGACACAGGACATCCAGGATCTGTTCGGGTTTGTCGGACTCGAGTGCCTCTGCCTGACGAATCAACAGGGCAACCAAGGTGCGGATGAGCAGCCCTTCGCCCACGACTCCGTCGTCGCCCATGATCGGGACCCCCAGAATCCTGGCCTGGGGGCATTGCTGGCGCACCATCCCGGCGATAAAGGTGCCGTGACCGGAAAACGGCGCGAGCGAGCCGTCCAAGGGGTTATGCGGACTCGGCGGCGTCGTGTTCATCGGCCCCTTGAGGCCGAGCAGCACGCCGTTGACCTCGACGTGGCTGGTCGCCAGCGCGGGATCTGCGAACCAGGGGTGAGTGCCGATACCAGTGTCGGGACACACCACGACTGGTGCTCGCTTGACTGCTTCCGCGCCTGCGGAGGGGTCGGGCATCGTCAGCGACGCGGGCCCGCGGCCGCCGCTGCCCGGGACGGCGTACTCGGCCGCCCCGCTATGACTTACCCCGTTCCAGTACGGCACGCCATTCCAGTAAGGCACCCCGTTCCAGTAGGGCACCCCGTGCCAGTACGGGGCACCGCCGATGTCGGCACAGGCCACGGCAAGGTGCTCCAAGCCGACCTCGCTGGCGTCAATACCCGCCTCGCGGAGCCGCTGCAGCACGGGCCACACGTCGACGGGTCGCTGATCCGCGGTGGCCGCCTCATCGGTGCGCACCACGCGCACCGGAGTCACCCAGAACTCGTCGAGGATCTCCTGGGCGATGCCCTGCTGCCCCCCCAGCGACCCCGCGACTTCGTCCCCGGCACGGTCGAGATCCAGTCCAAAGCCGTCATCTTTGATGACCGCACTGATTCGGTCGATCGTGTCGTCGCGGCGTCCACCGGGCAGTCCCCGCACCAACAGCGTGTCCCCGATGTATGCCGTCGGCCGGGGTGCGGCGCCTGAGGTCAGCGGCACCGCCGTGACCGGATCGATCACCCGCGCGCCGAACCGCTCGACGACGGCGGGTGGAAGGGCGGGGATGGGGGTCAGCTCGGGTTGGTCAAGGGCGCCGTCGGCGGAGGGAACAGTCATGGGCTCGTCTTCCTCGGGGGAACAGAACGGTGGCGCGTCGACGGTAAGAGGCGCGCGGGTGCGCCCTGATACGTGGACGCGTGGCCGTCATTCGTTGCGGGGATGACCTGATAGGTGGCGCAACAGGCCCGCCTATCAGGTCAATCGTGGGGTGGTGCTGCGCCAGTCGGGCAGCTCCCGACGCACCGCCGCCCAACCCCGCCGGACTGTCGCGACACGATCGGTGGCGTCGATCGTCGTGCTGCGGGACAGATGCTCGGCCAGCTGACCGGCCAACAGCGGGGCGGCGAACGAGGTGCCGCTCCACGTGCCGAACCCGCTGGAGAAGTCGTCGGGGTCCAACGCTCCCCGGTCGCGGCCCGCGCGGTTCCCCCGTTCGCTCGGCTGGTCCGTGCCCTGAAGGTCGGTCGGCAGCGTGCTGACGACCTCGACCCCCAGGCGCTCGCAGGACACCCAGGGTCCCGAGTTGCTGAAGTGGGCGAGGCTGCCGTTGGGATTGAGTGCTCCCACGCTGACCAACGGCACGCTGTCATTGCGCAGCTCGGTCGCCTGTCCGGCGAAGGACGCGGGGTGGAACGGCGCGGTGGTGCCGTCGTTGCCCGCCGAGGCCACGACCGCGACCCCCCAGGATCCGAGTTCTCGGAGCAGTCCGCCCAGGACCGGATCGGTTCTCTCGTCGCCGGGTTCCTCGTGGTAATAGCCCAGCGAGAGAGAGAGGACGTCGAAGATGTCCTCGGTCCGTCCGTGGGTGATCGCCACCGCTTGGCGGATCAGCAGCGCCACGAGCGTGTTGATGAGCAGGCGTTCCTGGAGCCCACCCTCGTCATCCATCACCCGAATCCCTTCGATCCGGGCCGACGGGCATCGCTGGCGCACGATCCCCGCGATGAAGGTGCCGTGCCCGGCATACCGTGGCACCCGGCCGTCCAGACGATTCCCGCCTGCCTGCGGTGAGACGTTCATCGGGCCGTCGATGCCCAGGCGCACGCCGCCGACGATGACCTCGCGGCTCACCATGTCAGGGTCCTCGAACCACGGGTGCCGTCCGATCCCGGTGTCGGGGATCACGACGACCGGTCGACGCCGAGTCCGACGGCGCCCCGAAGGGGCGGATGGGGTGATCAACGACACCGGCCGGCGGCCCCCGCCGGAGGTCGCCGACCACCCATTGCCGCCCATCTCGCACGCAAACGCTGGGTGGTCCAGGCGCACCTCGGAGCGACCAAGCCCTTCTGAGCGGATGCGCTCCAGCACCGGCCAGGCATCGATCGGTGTGTGCGTCCCCCGACCGGGGGCGGGTGAGAGGTGGACCGTGCTCACCCAGTACCGGTCGATGATCTCGCGCGCCACCTCACCCTGGTCCGCCAGCTGCTCGGCAATCTCGTCGAGGCGGGTATCGACCCGCATCTCCAGGCCCCGAGTCGCCGCGGTGTCCGCCAGTCGCCGGACCCGGTCCGTCCGCGTGCCGCCGGGTCCCCCGGTGACCAGCAGACACTGCCCGATGTATGCCGAGGCTTGCGACCCGGGGCCGTCGGCGCTGGGGTGGGTGGTCCGGCGATCGAGAACCCGCGCGCCGAACCGTTGCGCCACCTCTAGGGGCAGCCGAGGCACAGCTGCGGGCAGGGAAGGATCTGCAGCGCGCGTCATGAGGCGGCCCGGGTCAGGTCTTCACGGGTGTCAGCGGGGTGTTGCCATCCAGAATCGCCATCACGTTGTCCGCCGCCAACTGCGCCATCGCGGTGCGGGTCTCGATCGTCGCCGACCCCAGGTGTGGCACCAGCGCGACGTTGTCCAGCGCCAGCAGACCCTCATGCACCGTCGGCTCCTTCTCGAAGACGTCCAGTCCGGCGCCCGCGATCTGCCCGTCGTTGAGGGCATCAACCAACGCTGCCTCGTCGACGATCGGGCCGCGTGCGGTGTTGATCACGTATGCCGTCTCCTTCATGAGCCCGAACTGCTCGGCCCCCATGAGGTGATGCGTGGCATCGCTATACGGGCAGTGCAGCGAGATGATGTCGGCGGTGGAGAGCATCTCGTCCATGTCCAACCGGGCCGCCCCGAGCTCCTCGGCGAGCGCGGGGTCGCAGGCGTTTCTCGAGGAGTAGACGATCTGCATACCGAAGGCCTTGGCGCGGCGAGCCGTTGCGGCACCGATCGCGCCCAGGCCCACGACACCGAGCGTCTTGCCCTGCAGACCGGAGCCGAGCATGTAGAACATGCCCCAGGTCCATGGGCTCTGGCTCCGGATCACGCGCTCGCCCTCGCCCAACCTGCGAGTCGCCATCAAGATGAGACCGAAGGCAATGTCGGCGGTGGCCTCGGTTAGCACATCGGGGGTGTTGGTGGCCACGACGCCCCGCTCCGCGCACGCCTTGACGTCGATGTTGTTGTAGCCCACCGCCACGTTGGCCACGACCTGCAGCTGCGAACCGGCCGCCTCCAGCAGCTCGGCGTCGACCTTTTCGGTCAGCAGCGATATCACCGCGTCGGCACCGCGCACCTTCTCCAGCAACGCCTCCCGGGTGATGGGCTGCGCCGCGTCGTGCATGTCCACCTCATGCGCCTCGCGCAACGCCTCGATGGCCGGCTCCGGCACCTTCCCGGTGATGACCACGCGGCTCATGCCGAGGCCACCCAGGACTGCAGCTTGCCCATGCCGGTCCGGATGTCTTCGACGTTGATGCCGGAGTAGGCCAGACGGATGTATTCGCGGTCTTCGCCGGGCTGCGGCCGACCGAAGTGTCGACGGGTGCAGAAACTGACGCCGGTTTCGTGCAGGGCCATCTCCGCGAAGTGCCCGACGTCGCGCGCTCCGACCCGCTGCACCGCCTCGGTGGCGTCGGGGAAAATATAGAAGGTCGACCGCGGGGTCTCCACCGACAGCCCGGGGGTGGCGTTGACGAGCTCGCAGGCGACGTCCCGGCGCTCGCGCAGCACGTCGAGCATGTCGGCCACGGGCTGTTGGGTGCCCTCCAAGGCCGTGATCCCGGCCCACTGCACGTAGTGCGTGGTGCACGACTCGTCGTTGGTGTTCATCGTGGACATCACCTTCGCGATCTCCGGTGGCGCCACCGCGCACCCCAACCGTGAGCCGGTCATCGCGAACTTCTTGCTGAAGGTGTAGAGGATCACCGTGCGCTCCGCCATGCCAGGCAGCGCCGCGATCGAGCGGGACGTGCCCTCGTAGCGCATCTCGAAGTAGGCCTCGTCCGAGAGCACCCACAGGTCGTGCTCGATGGCGATCTGGGCGATGGCCTCTTGCTCCGCGGGACTGGACTCGGCCGAGATCGGGTTCTGCAGGTCGTTGTAGATGATCGCGACGGTGTCGTCGGTGATCTGCGCGCGCAGGTGGTCCAGGTCGATGGCGAATCCGTCGTCGGTGGGCACGTAGCGGTAGGCCTGGGCGTTTCCGCCGAAGTATTCGATCTGCGATTCGTAGATCGGGAAGCCGGGGTTCGGATAGAGCACGCCCTTGCCCGGGTCCATCACGGCCTGGAGGAACTTGGTGATCACCGGCTTGCCCCCGGTCATCACCACGACCTGTGCCGGGTCGAAGGTCATGTCGCGCCGCGCGCCGATGTCGTGGGCCAGCGCTGCGCGAAGCTCGGGTATGCCGGCCCCGGGGCAGTATCCGGTCTTGCCGTCCGCGATGGCCTGGTTCATCGCCTCGATGATGTGCGAGGCGGTCGGGATGTTGATGTCCCCGAGGTGGAAGGGATAGACCGTGTTGCCCCGGCCCTTCCAGTCCGCCGCTGCCAGAGCGACGGCAAAGGCTGTCTCGGTGCCGAGGCGGTTCAATCGTTGTGCGAGCGCCATTGCTCACTCCTTCGGTCGGACATGCGGCGAGAGCCGCATCGGGGTGGTCTGCGATGCTCACCCTAAACCGGTGCGAATCCCGGTAGCGAGTGTCATTTTCGTCGGTCAGGTCCATACTGGCAGCCGAGCGTGCCCGGCGTGGTGCACGACTCTTTTCTTGTGGAGCAGTGCGGCTCGATGGAAAGGGTGAGCGAACATGTCACAAACAACCTCAGAACCACAGCAGGAGCAGGGTTACTACCTCGGCAAGGCGATCCAGCTGTCGTCGGTGGCGGCGCTGGGCGGCCTCCTCTTCGGCTTCGACACCGCCGTGATCAACGGCACCGTGACCTCCATCGAAAGTCAGTTCGGGGTGGGCAAGGGTCTTCTCGGCTTCGTCGTCTCCTCGGCCTTGCTGGGCTGTGTGGCCGGGGCGTACTTGGCCGGGAACTTGTCGGAGAAGATCGGCCGCACACGCGTCATGGTGCTGGCGGCGGCGCTGTTCCTGATCAGCGCCATCGGCTCCTCGTTGGCGCAAGGGCCCTGGGACCTCATCGGATGGCGCGTGATCGGTGGCCTCGGTGTGGGTGCCGCCTCGGTCATCGCCCCCGCCTACATCGCCGAGATCTCCCCGGCTGCGATCCGCGGGCGGCTGGGCTCGCTGCAGCAGTTAGCGATCGTCAGTGGAATCTTCATCGCCCTGCTCTCGGACTATTTCTTGGCCACCACCGCGGGCGGAGCCAGCGAGCAGCTGTGGGGCATGAGCGCCTGGCGATGGATGTTCCTCGCCGAGGTGGTGCCGGCGCTGGCCTACGGCGTGCTGGCCCTGACCATTCCGGAGTCACCGCGCTATCTGGTGGCACAACACGATGAGAAGACCGCCCGCGACGTGTTGCGCACCGTGATGCGCGGCGGCATCACCGAGCGGATCAAGGAGATCAAGCGCACGGTGACCCGCGATGACAAAGCTTCGCTGCGGGATCTGATCAAGCCCAGCGGCGGCAACCTGTTGCCGATCGTCTGGATCGGGATCGCGCTGTCGGTCTTCCAGCAGTTCGTCGGCATCAACGTGATCTTCTACTACTCCTCCACGTTGTGGCAGGCCGTCGGGTTCACCGAGGAAGATGCGCTGACCCAGACGGTCATCACCTCGGTGACCAACATCGTGGTGACCATCGTGGCCATCGCCCTGATCGACAAGATCGGTCGCCGCCGGTTGCTGACCATCGGCTCGGCCGGAATGGGCCTGACGTTGGGCACCCTGGCGTGGATCTTTGCCAACGCACAGACGGTGGAGGACGCGGCCGGGGACCTGCAACCGGTGCTCAGCGACAACGCCGGGCTGACCGCGCTCATTGCGGCCAACCTCTTCGTCGTCTTCTTCGGTATGTCGTGGGGCCCGGGGGTGTGGGTGCTGCTGGGTGAGATGTTCAACAACAGAATTCGCGGCACCGCGCTGGGCGTCGCCGCCGCGGCGCAGTGGCTGGCCAACTTTGCCATCTCGACGTCGTTCCCCAAGATGGCCGACATCGGGTTGGGCTTCGCCTACGGTTTCTACACCACCTTTGCGGTGCTTTCGTTGCTCTTCGTCCTGAAGTTCGTTCCGGAGACCAAGGGTCGCGAACTCGAAGACATGTAGCACGCGCCGGGATCGTGGGCGCCCCATGCGGCCACGAAGAAAACGGTTGTAAAAAAACTCCCGTTCGATGTATCAGTCGGCCCTCGCGGCTCTCTCACACTTCGACAGCCCGGGCACAGTGGACGTCCGCTTTGTCACAGTGGAGTGATTCACGCCGCAACGTCGATGGGAATGCTCATGGTGGTCGAGCCGATCCGAGACCCTGAGCTGCCGCCTGCGGCGACGCCCGGTGAAGGTGGGTCCCCTCAGGAGGGAAGCCCTCTCCCGGCAACGCTGACCGATAAGGCCGCGGCCGCGTTCTCGGCATACCGGCAGGGCGATCATCAGCAGATGGGCCGTCTTGTCGATCTGTTGACACCGCTGCTCTGGCAGACGGCGCGAGCCCAAGGCGTGTCCGGGGTGGCCGCCGAGGATGTCTCGCAGACGGCGTGGTTGCGGCTGATCGACCACGCCGACGACATCGAGCAACCGCGGGCCGTTCTGTCGTGGATGGTGACCACGGTCCGCCGCGAAGCGTGGCGCCAGCACAAGGTCGCGGCCCGGGACAGCACCGATCTTGAGGCCGTGGCGGAGCCGTCCAGCGTTGAGCCCGGTCCCGAGCAAAAGGTGGTCCTGGGCGAACGTCAACGGGTCTTGTGGCAGCACGTCACGCAGCTCAGCGAGCGATGTCAGCACCTCCTGCGCGTCGTGGCTTTCGCTGATCGACCCGACTACGCCACCATCGCGGCGAGTCTGAACATGCCTGTAGGAAGCATCGGTCCGACCCGGGGCCGTTGCCTGCACAGTCTTCGAGCGAGTCTCGCCGAAGATCCCGAATGGTCCGGAGAACTGTCATGAACCCACCGCTGTCGCCCCCAGGCCCGTTGGATGAGAAGGACGCTGAGATCCTCGCTGCACTACGCGAGGTCTATCGGAGCGTGGACCCGGCCCCGGCATCACTGCCGGAGCGACTGAAGTACGCCATGACCGTGCGCATGTTCGAGGCCGAGGTCGCTGAGCTCATGGCGATGCCGGGCGCCGCTGTCCGCTCCAGCAGTGCCGAGCAGGTCGACACCATCAGTTTCAGCGGCAGCTCGATGAGCCTGATGGTCAGCTTGTCGAACGACCCAGGGGGCGTCCGGGTGGACTGCTGGGTCAGCCAGGGGGGTGCAGTCGTCGAGGTCCGATGCGCGGACTGCGCAGAATCCGCGGAACGCTCCGAAGTCTGTGACGAGCACGGGCGGTGTGCCTTCATCGATCTGCCCTCGGGCCCCGCGCATTTCATCGTCTGGGTCGATGAGTCGAAGTCGTCGACGCCGATCATCACCCCGACCATCGACCTCTAGGAGCTCAGACCTTCTCGGCCTTGAGCACGGAGGGGTCCCATTTGGTGATGCCGTCGGCGACCCAACCGCGATCCTTGACGGCTTCGCGGGCCTCGCGCTTCCACGGTCCGGTGAGCCGGTCGACGTAGAGCGTGCCGTCGAGGTGCTCGGTCTCGTGCTGCAGGCATCGGGCGAACAGGTCGTTGCCGATGAGCTCCACGGGCTGACCGTCCAGGTCGCTGCCGGTCACCCGGGCACTGGGGAATCGAGCCAACGGAAAGAACTCGCCGGGCACGGACAGGCAGCCCTCACCGTCGTTCTCCTCGTCCAGCGGCGCTGGGGTGCCCAGTCGCTCCAGCGTCGGGTTGATGACCGCGCCGTAGTAGCGCGTGCCGTCCTCACCGGGGCAGTCGTAGACGAAGATGCGCAGCCGCGAGCCGACCTGGTTCGCGGCGAGCCCGACGCCTTCAGCGGCAGCCATCGTGTCGAACATGTCCTGCACCAGGACCCTGATCTCGTCGGTGACTTCACGAACCCGTTTGGTGGGTTGGTGCAAAGCACGGTGCCCGATCACCGTGATGTCGCGGACTGCCACGCAAACTCCTTCAGAGGTCAGATAGGGGGCACGTCAGTGTATGGGCCCGCAACCCTGAAGCATGAGCTCTCCTGGTGAGTCCGGTGGGGAACCCGTCACCGCGGGCGGGGTCGCACCACCTGGTATGTCGAGGCGCTCTCCGTGGAGGTCGCCCACCCCGCGGCATCGGCGTCGGCGTCCGCGTCGGTGCGCGAGTCGACTCCACGAGCCTCGGCTTCGTGATCGCCGGTGTCGTCCTCATCGGGTTGCTGGTAGTCCGCCTCATGGTGGTCGTCACGGCTGCCGTCGTCATGTCCGTCGTCGTGATGGCCCTCGTCGTGATGGCCGTCGTCGTCCTGGTCGGCGAACGCCTCGTATTCTTGAGGCCGCTCGTCCCGGCCGGCTCGCGAGCGGGGACGGGCGTGCTTGTCGGCGGCGACGCGGTCTTCGCTGTCGAAGGGCTGATCCGGACCGAAGATGATGTCGCAGATCTCTCGATAGGTCTCATCGGGCGCTGGCACCCAGTTGATCTTCTGCAGGGCCTGATCCTGGCCGGCCGATTCCAGCACGAAGGTGCCGTAGCCGATGAAGCGACCGGTGATGGAGCGGCCGTAGGTCATGTCGGTGACTTTGCCCAGCGGCATCATCGCGACCTTGTGGGTGATCAACCCATAGGTCAGCAGTAGCCGCTTGTCGGTGGCCACGAACCACTCGTTGCGCCACTCCAACATTTTCCACAGCATCCTGATGATCAGGGCGAACCACACCCACCACAGGTACAGGCCGAACTCGCCAAAAGCGCGTTCGAGGCCACTACTGATCCAGCTGATGAACACGAACGTGACCAGGACGGTGAAGACCGGCTCGGTCAGCGAAGCCCAATGCTGCCGGGTGGCCACCTCGACCTGCTCTCCCCGCAGCACATAACGCTGCAGGATCCGGCTGCTGACTTTGACGCCGGATTCAGAGATCTCCGAGGAGCCGAGCACGACTAGCCCATGAGCGCTTCGAAGAACTGCCCGATGTTGCGGAACCCGTCCGCGATGATGTCCCAGAATGCCTGCACGATGTCCGCGGCCCTATCCGGGCTCGTCACGATCGCGTACACGAAGAATCCGAAGAGCAGCCACAGCAGTATCCGCTTGATCGTGCCTGGCATCAGCGGGCTCCTCGGGTCAATCGGTACGTCATAGGACAACGCACATCATCGCAGCCCCGACCCCCGATTCGGTCACAGCCACGCCGAGGCCGCCAGCCGGTCCACCGCCGCGGCCACGTCCGCGGTGGCGCCGGAAAAGCTCATCCGCATCTGGTGGTGGCCCCGAGCGGTGTCGAAATCCACCCCCGGGGTCAGCGCGACGCCGGTGTCCGCGAGCACCTGCTGACACCAGGTCACCGAGTCGTCGGTGACGTGTGCGATGTCGCACCAGACGTAGAACGCGCCGTCCGGGGAGGTCGCCGAGCCCAGCCCGAGCTCGGGCAAGCGGTTCACCAACAACGCGCGATTGTCGGCATACCGGCGGACGTGCCCGTCGAGCTCGGTTCGCGCCTCGTCGCTGAAGGCGGCCACCGCAGCGTGCTGGGAGATGGCCGGGGGGCAGATCGTGAGGTTCTGGGCCAAGATCTCCATCGGCCGCCGCAGGTGCTGCGGAACCAACGCCCACCCCAGACGCCACCCGGTCATCGAGAAGTACTTGCTGACCGACCCGACCACCACGGACTCCCGTGAGGTCTGCCAGGCGCTCGCGGCCGGGCCCTCGTAGGTAATGCCGTGATAGATCTCGTCACTGATCAACAGGCAGCCGTTGGTCTCACACCACCGGGCGATCCTGGCCAGCTCTTCGGTCTCGATCACCGTCCCGGTCGGGTTCGACGGGCTGGCCACGATCAAGCCTCGGGGCACCTCAGGCAGTGCCTCGAGCATCGCCACCGTCGGTTGGTATCGGGTCTGCGGGCCGCATTCGAGCTCCAGCACCGTGCAGCCCAGGGCGGACAGCGTGTTGCGGTATGCCGGATAGCCGGGTCGGATCATGGCCACCGTGTCGCCGACCTCGAACGCGGCCAGGAACAGGGTGGAGAAGATGCCCGAGGAGCCGGTCATCACCATGACGTCGGCGGCCTCGACGTCGATCGCGTACCACTGCCGATGGTGCCGGGCGATGGCTTCACGCAGTTCGAGGATGCCGGTGGCGTCGGTGTAACCCAGGGTGTGCGCGTCCAACGCCGTTTTTGCGGCGTGCCGGACCGCTGCGGGGGCCGGGGTGGACGGCTGACCGACGCACATCAGCAGCAGGTCACCGTGGGTCCGTTGACGCTGCTGGGCGGCCTTGAGCACCTCCATCACATGGAACGGCTCGATGCTGCTGCGCTGGCTGGTTCTCATCCGTCGCGTCGGGTCATCTGCGCTCAGACCACGCCGTAGAGCCGGTCACCGGCGTCACCGAGACCGGGCACGATGTAACCCTTTTCGTTGAGCCGCTCGTCGATGGCGCCGGTCACGAGGCGCAGCGGTGGCTCGATGCCCTCGACCTTTGCGTGCAAGCTCTCGATGCCCTCAGGGGCCGAGAGCAGGGTGATCGCGGTGATGTCGTCGGCACCGAGGTCGACCAGGTAGTGGATCGAGGCCGCCAACGTGCCGCCGGTGGCCAGCATGGGGTCGAGCACGTAGCACTGCCGGCCGGACAGGTCATCGGGCAGCCGGTTGGCGTAGGTGTGCGCCTCCAGCGTGTCCTCGTTGCGCACCAACCCCAGGAAGCCGACCTCGGCCGTGGGCACCATCCGCATCATGCCGTCGAGCATCCCCAGACCGGCGCGCAGGATCGGCACCACGAGCGGCTTCGGGCTGGCCAGGCGGATGCCGGTGGCGGGGGAGACCGGCGTCTCGATCTCGAACGGGGTGACCCGGACCTCGCGGGTCGCTTCGTAGGCCAGCAGGGTCACGAGCTCGTCGGTGAGGCGCCGGAACGTCGGGGTGTCCGTCCGTTTATCCCGCAGGTAGGTCAGTTTGTGAGCGATCAGCGGGTGGTCGGCAACGTGGACGCGCATAAGCGAAACTTACCCGGTGACTGATCCGCGGATCGATGCCTCGCTGCCCGGGTGGGCCGCGCAGGGGTATGACGCCTGGATGCGGCTAGCCCTGGCCGAGGCTGCGGCCACCACTACGGTCACTATCGGGGCCGCCGATGTCCCGGTCGGTGCGGTCGTGGTGGACGCCGACGGGGAGGTCATCGGGGGCGGCCACAACGTTCGCGAGGCCGAGGACGATCCCACCGGTCACGCCGAGATCGTGGCCCTGCGCGCGGCGGGGGCCGACCGGCATACCTGGCGACTGGACGGCTGCACGCTCGTGGTGACCCTGGAACCGTGCGCGATGTGCGCGGGCGCTGCGGTGCTCTCCCGGGTGGACCGGGTGGTCTTCGGCGCGTTCGACCCCAAGGCCGGCGCCTGCGGCTCGGTGTGGGATCTGACCCGTGACCGCACCAGCCTGCATCGCCCCGAAGTGGTGGCCGGAGTGTTGGAGCAGGAGTGCCAAGCCCGACTCCTAGAGTTTTTCCAGGCCCGCAGGCTCGGGTAGCCTCATCCACGGTGGCGTGTCCGAGCGGCCTAAGGAGCACGCCTCGAAAGCGTGTGAGGGGGCAACTCCTCCGTGGGTTCAAATCCCACCGCCACCGCCAGTGCGATGTCTCACGAGATCGAACACAGGGCGAACCCTCACCGGGTTCGCCCTGTGGTCGTTTGTGTCCGAGATGACGGGGGCACTCCAGCCCCTACGATCGCGGGATGAGCGAGTCCCAGGCATGGCGCGACACCTCCCTGGCCACGGACGAACGCGTCGAGGCGCTGTTGGGCACGATGACGCTGGAGGAAAAAGTCGCGCAGCTCGGCAGTTTCTGGGCGCAGGCCAACATCGGTGAGGGCGACGTCGCGCCAATGGCCAACGAGATGTCCCAGGGTGGTGATGAGTTCGCCGACCTCATTGCCGGCGGCCTCGGTCACCTCACCCGGGTGTTCGGCAGCGCCCCGATCAGCGTGGCTGAGGGGACTGCCGAGCTGATCGAGCGCCAGCGTCAGGTCATGGCAGCCAACCGGTTCGGCATACCCGCGATCGCTCACGAGGAGTGTTTGACCGGGTTCACCACGTCGGGGGCCACGGTCTATCCGACGTCACTGGCCTGGGGGGCCACCTTCGACCCCGAGCTCATCCACGCCATGGCTGCAGCCATCGGGTCCGACATGGCGGCGGTCGGCGTTGACCAAGGCCTGTCGCCCGTGCTGGACGTCGCCCGCGACCCGCGGTGGGGGCGCGTCGAGGAGACGATGGGCGAGGACCCGTATCTGGTCTCGGTCCTGGGCACGGCATACGTCACCGGGTTGCAGTCGGCCGGGGTGATGGCCACGCTCAAGCACTTCGCCGGGTATGCCGCCTCGCGCGGAGCCCGCAACCACGGTCCGGTGTCGATCGGTCCGCGCGAACTCGCCGAGGTGGTGCTCCCGCCGTTCGAGATGGCCGTGCGGGCAGGACAGGTGGCGTCGGTGATGAACTCCTACGCCGACCTGGACGGGGTGCCCCCGGCCGCCGACCGCCGGTTGCTGTCCGATCTGCTGCGCGATCGGTGGGGATTTGCGGGCACGGTGGTCTCGGACTACTGGGCGATCAGCTTTCTGCAGCAGATGCACCACGTCGCCGACTCACCGCAGGCGTGTGCGACGGTGGCGCTGTCGGCCGGGATGGACGTCGAGCTGCCGCAGACCGGGGCCTTTCGCACCCTTCCCGACTCGGTCAGATCCGGCGGGATCGCGGAAGCGCTGGTGGACCGGGCGGCCGGCCGGGTGCTGCGCCAGAAGGTCACCCTCGGGATGCTTGACCCGGGCTGGTCCCCACACGTCGATCCCGAGCGCGACCTGGACTCACCGGGCAATCGATGGCTGGCCGCTGAGGTAGCCCAGCGTTCCATCGTGCTGTTGGCCAACGACGGCACGCTCCCGGTGGTCAGCGGCTCGGCGGCCACCCAGCGGGTGGCGGTGATCGGCCCGGGTGCGGACGACCCCCACACGTTGCTGGGCTGCTACGCCTTTCCCAACCATGTCGTCGGGACCGGGGATGACCTCGGGTTGCCGGTTGACACCGTCCTGGAGGCCATCCGCACGGAATACCCCTCCAGTGAGGTCACCTTCGCCCGGGGATGCGACATCGATTCGGCCGACACCACCGGATTCGCCGAGGCACGCGAGGTGGCCGCAGCCAGCGACGTGGTGCTGCTGGTCGTCGGAGACCGGGCCGGGCTGTTCGGCCGGGGCACGTCCGGGGAGGGCTGTGACCGCGGCGACCTGGCTCTGCCGGGAGTGCAGGGCACGCTGGTCCACGAGATTCTCACCGTCGCCCCTGCGGTCGTGCTGGTCGTCGTCTCCGGTCGGCCCTACGCGTTGGGCGACTGGGCACCACAGTGCGCGGCGATCGTGCAGGCCTTCTTCCCCGGCGTCGAGGGCGGTGCGGCGCTCGCCGGTGTGCTGTCCGGGCGGGTCAACCCCAGTGGGAGGTTGCCCATCGGTGTCCCTGCCGGGCCCGGCGGTCAACCTGCGAGCTATCGGGCCGCGCCACTGGGACGGCATACCCCCGGGGTGTCCACCCTCGATCCCACCGCGTTGTTCCCGTTCGGCCACGGCTTGTCCTACGGCGCCGTCGACTACCTCGAGATCGATGCGAGCGCCCGACAGCTGGCGGTCGATGGTCAGGTCGAGGTGTCCGTGAGCGTGCGAGGGGCCGGGGAGGTGCCGCTCACCGAAGTCGTCCAGCTCTATCTGCATGACGTTCAGGCTCAGGTCGCCCGACCAGCCCTCGAGCTCATCGGTTTCGCCAGGGTCGACCTCGAGCCCGGCCACACCCGGACCGTCCAGTTCACCGTGCACGCCGACCGGTTGTCGTTTATCGGGACCGATGGAACCCGAGTGGTGGAGCCAGGGACGGTTCGGTTGTTGGCCGGCCCCTCCAGTGCGGACCTGCCGCTGGTGGTGGACATCGACCTGCGCGGCCCCCTCCGCCAGGTCGAAGGGGCGCGCGTCATGTTCACCCCAACGTCCCTGATCAGTTGATCACACGTGCCTCGATGGGTAGCAGGTGTCGCATGAGTGCCATAGGCAGCAGCGACGCCTGGCACTAGCATGGGGCGGATTCGGCAGCAGTGCGACCTACCGAGACGAGGCGAGAAGCATGAGCGAGCCCGATGCACATGGCCACCCTTCACCCACCGAGGAGGGTCCTACGCCGCAGCCCTACTATCCCCAGCAGGCGCAGCAGGTCGCGCCGAAGAATCCTCCCCTGATGGCCCTCATCTCCTTCTTCATACCGGGCCTGGGCACCATGCTGAACGGCAACGTCGGCCTGGGAGTGATCATGCTGGTGGCGTATATCGGCTCCTGGGCTTTGAGCGCACTGCTGTGGATCCTCTTCCTGGGCTGGCTCATCTGGCCGTTCATGATCGCGATCGTGGTCTGGGCGATGGTCGATGCCTTCAAGGGCGCACAACGATGGAACGCGATGCACGGCATCATCAGCTGACGGGACGACGTGTCCTCTGGCCTCGATGCGGCTGGCCCTCTAGCGTGGGGCCATGTCAAAACCGATCGAGGACTACGCAATGGTGGGCGATCGGCACACGGCCGCGTTGATTTCCTCTGCGGGTTCAGTGGACTGGTTGTGCTTCCCCCGGTTTGACTCCCACGCCTGCTTCGCGGCCCTGCTTGGTGGGCCCGAGCATGGCCGCTGGCTGCTCGGCCCCCGGGACGAGGCCCGCACCACCCGCTGTTACGTCGAGGGCACGGTCGTTCTCGAGACGACGCACGAGACCGAGAGCGGCACCGTGCGAGTCACCGACGTGATGCACCCCGAGGACGGCCGAGCCGATCTGGTCCGGCGGATCGAGGGCATCAGCGGGACGGTGACGATGGAGCACGAGTGGATCGTCCGCCTCGGCTACGGCTCGACCGTCCCCTGGCTGCGCCACGAACCCGACCCGAGTGACCACGGCGGTGACGAAGCGCTGGTCGCCGTGGCCGGGCCGGACATGTTGATCCTGCGCGGACCGCGGCTGCCGAAGCCGCAGGATGACCGGCACGTCGATGAGTTCGACATCAGCGAGGGCGATGTCGAACATTTCAGTCTGGTGTGGTCCAAGTCCTACGAGGAGATGCCGCGGCCGATCGACGTCGATAAGCGCCTGGAGGAGACCATCGCCGAGTCCCGCGAGTGGATCGGTCAGGGCTGCGGGCTGGGTCGATACGCCGATGCGGTCGACCGTTCCCTGTTGACGCTGCGCGCGATGACGCACTCCGAGACCGGCGGCATCGTGGCCGCGCCAACGACATCGCTGCCCGAAGAGCTCGGCGGGGGCCGCAACTGGGACTACCGCTACACCTGGCTGCGCGACGCCGCTCAGACCGTGCAGGCGCTGTTGTCCTCGGGCCTGCGTGATCGTTCCGTGCTGTGGCGGGACTGGCTGCTGCGGGCGGTGGCCGGCGACCCGAACGACCTGCAGATCATGTATACCGTCGACGGCGCTCGCCTGATGCCGGAACGGGAGTTGGACCACCTGCCCGGGTATGCCGACTCCCGCCCGGTGCGCGTGGGCAACGCTGCGGTGACGCAGCGCCAGACCGACGTGCTGGGCGAAGTGATGATCGCCCTGGAGATGCTGCGCGGGGAAGGGGTAAAAGAGACCGCCGACACGTGGCGACTGCAGGCCTCGCTGATCGAGGACCTGGCGGACGACTGGTTCGAGCTGGACCACGGGCTGTGGGAGATGCGCGGGCCGGAGCAGGCCTTCACGCACTCCCGGGTGATGGTGTGGGTCGCCCTCGATCGCGGCCTGCGTGCCATCCGTGAACACGGGTTCGAGGGACCGACCGAGAAGTGGGAACGGGTCCGCGACGAGGTGCGCGAGGAAGTGCTGACCAAGGGGTTCAACGCCGAGATCAACTCCTTCACGCAGCACTACGAGACCACCGAGGTCGACGCGTCGCTGCTGGTCATTCCGATCACCGGGTTCCTGGAGCCAGACGATCCGCGCTTTGTCGGCACGGTCGAACGCATCGAGTCACAGTTGATGCGCGACGGGCTGGTGCTGCGCTATCGCACGACCTCCGGCGCAGACGGGCTGGACGGGGATGAGCACCCGTTCCTGATCTGCAACTTCTGGTTGGTCCGGGCCTACGCGTGTATGGGGCGCCTGGAGGACGCGACCGAACTGTTCGAACGGCTGCTGGGGCTGCGCAACGACGTCGGTCTGATGGCCGAGGAGTACGACGTCACCCGGGGCCGCCAGATGGGCAACTTCCCGCAGGCCTTCTCCCACCTCGGCCTCGTGCAAGCGGCCATCGCCCTCGACCAGGCGCACGCCAAGGCCGAGACCTCAACCGCCGCCGGCTGAGGAAAGTGCCCTCGCGGCAGCGTCGATGTCGTCGAGGTCGCGCTCGATAGCGGTCCGCGTCGCCCATACCTCGAGCGGACCCAGGATCGCCGACCACGGCCGGGCCTGTCCCTCGTCGGCGCTGGTGCTCACCACGCTGACCCTCAGCTCGGTCCCGTCGCCGGGGGTCAGCTCCCAGGTCACCCGCGCATCCGGCGTCACGCGCGGATCCGGCCCGGGGCTGGACGACTCGACCACGGTGCTGCGCAGCGGGTCGTTGCCCGCAACCCACATCTCCTGCGTCGACGCCCGCCCGAACGAGGTGCGCGTCTGACGCCACCGGGTGCCCACGGCATACGGCCCACTGGTCATGATGTGCACCGATCTTGTGCCGCTGAGGCGATCGGTCAGGGCGTTGAGGTCGGTCAGCACGTCCCACACCTGCTCCACGGGCGCATCGATGTGCCGACTCAGGACGATGGTCTGCTCCGGCATGCCTCGAGTCTAGGTCGCCGGGTCAGTGCAGGCGCCGGGCCAACGACGCGGCGGGTATGCCGTACGTCGCCGGGTCGATGATCGCCGACAACGCTTCGATTCCGTCGATGAGTCGGGGCCCGGGTCGGGCGAACGATGCGTTGGCGTCGACCGCCCACACCTGCAGCTCGCCGTGGGCTGCCATAGCGGCCAGCGGGCCAGAGCTCAGCAGTGCCTCGGTGAGTGCGGTCGAGGTCGCCAGGTCGAATCCGCACGGAGCCACGACGACGACATCGGGTGCCGCGGCCGCGACCTCCTCCCAGGAGATCGGCACCGAACGAGCCCCGGCCACCCCCAGCACGTTCGTCCCTCCGGCACACGTGACCATCTCTGGCACCCAATGACCGGGAGCAAACGGCGGGTCGGTCCACTCCAGGACGGCAACTCGCGGGGCGTCCTGGTGCGGCTGACCAGGCATCGACGCCAGCCGTGCGCCGAGCGCGGCGATCAGCGTGGCGGCCGCATCGCTGCGACCGCAGGCGTCTCCGATCGCCTGGATGCTGGCCAAGACCTCGTCCAACGTATGCGGGTCCGTGGTCACCACCTGGGCCGCGCAACCCAGGTGCGTCAACGCGTCGCGGACCTCGCTGACGTCCACGGCGCACACGGCACATAGGTCCTGCGTGATCACCAGATCGGCATCGAGCCCGGACAACGCGTCCCGATCCAGGTGGTACAGGTCTTCCCCAGCAGCAAGTCGGGCTCGCACGTGCTCGTCGATCTCGCCGGGAGTGGGTGCCCGCCCGTCGATCATCTCCGGGAGCGAGGAGGTGGACACGATCACGGCGTGGCTACGGGCCTGGGCCGGCTCATCGCACTCAAAGGTCACGCCCACGACGGACTCACCCGCGCCCACCGCATACAGAATCTCCGTCGCCGACGGCAGCAGCGAGACGATGCGGACGGGGGAAGGAGGCGCCGCGCTGGGACTACTCATCGGTCGGCGCCGCCGTGGACTCGGACTCATCCGGCGACGCTGGGCTCAGCTCCTCGAACGCGTCGCCGAGGACCAGGTCGATCGTGCTCCCCTCGCGCTCGTCGGCCACCAACGCGGACCCGGGCACCGACTCCTGCAGCAGTGCTGCCGCCTTGGCGCCCTCGGCGCCGTGGCGAATGTCCGCGGTGTGTTCGATGCTGGCGTTCTCCGGGTCGTTGGCAATCGAGGCCACGGCAAAGTTGCGGTCTTCCAAGTCGGTCGCCACGCGCCGGGCCAAACCGGGCTCGCCGTTGGCGTTGTAGACGTTCACCGACACCTCGGAGGGCTGTAGTGAGGGGGCCGCCGTGGTGACCTGACTGGAATCGGCCGTGACGTCGTCCGATCCGCCGACCCACCCTTGGAAGAAGGCGATCGCGTAGGCCAACACCATCAGCAGCAGCAGCGTCAGCCCGGTGAGCACCAGCGCAGTCGTCCGTCGACGGCGTCGTGCAGCCGTGGACATGCCTCCAGTGCGCACGTATCCCATAACTGGCCACGCTAGCGGCAGCGCGCTTCAGTCGATGACCAGGACACGCCCGTGGACCACGGGACGGCCCTGCAATGCGGCGCGGAGTGCTCGATGCAGACCGTCTTCGAGGTAGTAATCGCCTCTCCAGTGCACGACGTGACAAAAGATGTCGCCGTAGAACGTCGAGTCCTCGGACAGCAGCGCGCGCAGATCGAGCTGGGCCCGGGTCGTGACGAGCTCTTCCAGCCGCAGCATCCGGGGCGCCAGATGGGACCAGTCCTGCGGGGTGGTGAGGTCGTGGGCGGGATAGGGACGTCCCTCGCGGACGCCCTTGAAGATCATGGGCTGATCCTAAAGGGCGGTGACGGATCGGGGCGTGGTCACTAGAGTCGGGTTGGTGAGCGTTGACCAGCCGACCCAGATCGAAGCCATCACCGCCGGATACGCCTTCGACGGGTCGAGCATCCTGCTGGGTGCGGCCGTAGCCGACGGGGCGCCGGTGGCGGAGGCGGTCGTGGCCCTGCCGCTGTCCTCGATGAACCGCCACGGCCTGATTGCGGGAGCGACCGGCACGGGCAAGACCGTCACCTTGCAGCTCATGGCCGAGCAGCTCTCGGCGGCTGGGGTGCCGGTGTTCTTGGCCGATGTGAAGGGAGACCTGTCGGGGTTGGCCACGGCCAGCCCGGGACACGCCAAGATCGACTCGCGTATGCAGTCCCTGGCGCAGCCGTGGGAACCCACCGACTATCCGGTGGAGTTCTTGCGGCTGGGCAGTGAAGGCAGCGGTGTGCCGGTGCGGGCCACCGTGAGTGCCTTTGGACCCATCCTGCTCGCCAAGATCTTGGGCTTGAACGACACCCAGGAGTCGAGCCTGGGCCTGGTCTTCCACTACGCAGACAAGAACGGCCTGGCGTTGTTGGACCTGAAGGACCTGCAGGCGGTGGTGCAGCACCTGGTCTCCGACGAGGGTCGAGCGGATGTGAAGAGCCTGGGCGGGTTGGCCAGCTCAACCGCCGGGGTCATCCTGCGCGAGCTCATCGCGTTGTCCGACCAAGGCGCCCAAGACTTCTTCGGCGAGCCTGAGTTCGAGGCCGCCGACCTGTTGCGGACCACCGAGGACGGCCTCGGGGTGATCACCGCGTTGGAGCTGCCGAGTGTCCGGGACCGGCCGGTGGTGTTCTCGACCTTCTTGATGTGGTTGCTTGCCGAGCTGTTCCAGGATCTGCCTGAGGTCGGGGACCAGGACAAACCGTCACTGGTGTTCTTCTTCGACGAAGCGCACCTGCTGTTCGACGACGCCTCGAAGGCCTTCCTGGACGCGGTCGAGCTGGCCGTGCGACTCATCCGCTCCAAGGGGGTCGGCGTCTTCTTCGTCACGCAAGCTCCGACCGACGTGCCCGACGGTGTGCTCGCCCAGCTCGGCAACCGGGTGCAGCACGCGCTGCGCGCCTTCACCCCCAACGACGCCAAGGCGTTGAAGGCGACCGTGTCGACCTTTCCGACCAGCGACTACGACCTCGCTGAGGCCTTGACCAGCCTCGGAACCGGCGAGGCGATCGTCACCGTGCTGTCTGAGAAGGGGGCACCCACCCCGGTGGCCTGGACCATGCTGCGGGCACCGCAGTCGACGATGGGCCCCAGTGAAGTGGGCGTCCTGGATGCTGCCGTGGCTGCCTCCCCCCTCACCGGGAAGTATGCCGAGGCGCTGGACCGCGAGTCGGCATACGAGACGTTGTCCGCTCGGTTGACGCCGACCCCGCAGCCGGACGAGGGGTCGGATCCCGATGAGCAACCGCAGGCAGATGAGCACCCGCACACCTCGAAGCAACCACGACGCGGGGGGAGCGTGGAGGAGGCCGACGAGTCGATCGTGGACCAGGTCGTCGGATCGTCGGCGTTCCGCTCGATGATGCGGTCGGCCGGCACGGTGATCGGCCGCGAGATCAGCCGTGGGATCTTCGGGACCGCCAAGCGGCGTTCGCGAAAGCGCTGACGCGCTGAAACCGGGGGCCCAGCGCTGGCCTGGGGGGGCCAAGGGCTGACCCGCTCAGCCCGGAGGCCCGGGGCTTACCTGGCGGAGGATGCGGGATTTGAACCCGCGAGGGGTTTCATCCCCAACACGATTTCCAATCGTGCGCACTAGGCCACTATGCGAATCCTCCGTCGGGCAGGTTACCCGAGGGGGTCGGTGCAGCACGAATCGACCGATCGCCAGCCGTCCGCAGGGTCGCCTCAGCCAGGGAGCGGTTTCGACCCGGCCCGGACCTCCCCTAGAGTGGGCGCTGGCCCCCCGCGTGGTGGTACCTCACTGAACTCCCCCAGGGCAGGAATGCAGCAAGGGCAGGTGGGCTCTTCCAGGTGCGCGGGGGGTCCTCGCTGCCCCTCCGGGCCCGGCAAAATTCCCTTCCCGCGATCCAATCCGCGGTGACGTCGGTCACGAATACCGTTCGAGCACACCGCCGGCAGCCACCTATGGTCGCTCCAGAATCACCGGCAATACGAGTGCTCTATGAGGGTTTGCCCTAAAAAGTATGCATAGTGCAAAGTCATATAACGATTGGGTAAAGCGGCTAGGTTTTCGGAGGCTTTCATAGGACTCTGACTATTGCGCTGGCAGGTTTCTGTCTTTTAGTGCCGATCAGCGGCGTTTCACACCACCACCCGGTGAACATCACGGGTCTTTCCGAGAGGATCAGAATGTCTTCAACACCGCGGACAGAAAACGTCCGTAGTCGTCCCGCCAAGGCAATGCTTGCCACAGGGTCCGCCCTGATGGCAGTGGCCTTGGCCGGCGGCTTGCCCAACCTTGCTGGTGCCTCCAGCCACCGGGAAGCTCCGCTGATCGCGGATGACCCGGTGCACGACAACACTGACACCTACGCCTTCGTCAGCCCCGACGACGCCGGCACGGTCACGCTGGTGGCCAACTGGTCGCCCTTCCAGGAGCCCAACGGGGGTCCGAACTTCTATCCGTGGGAGGACGGTTCGTGGTACGACATCAACATCGACAGCAACGGCGATGCCACCCCGGACATCACCTACCGCTGGACGTTCACCACCGATGACCAGCGTGGCACCGACACCTTCATCTACAACAACGGTCCGGTGGAGTCGATCGACGACGAGAACCTGCTGTTCAAGCAGAGTTTCACGCTCACCAAGATTGAAGGTGACAACGAAACGGAAATCGCTTCCGGACCCGTTGCCCCCTCCAATGTCGGGCCCGCTTCGATGCCCGACTACGGCGCACTGCGTGACGCGGCGATTACGGATGTCGAAGGCGGCGGAAAGACGTTTGCCGGACAGGCCGAAGACTCGTTCTTCCTCGACCTTCGCGTCTTCGACCTGCTGTATGGCGGTGACCTTTCCGAGACTGGACAGGACACCTTGGCGGGTTACAACGTCAACTCGGTCGCTCTTCAGGTGCCGATCGACGAAGTGGCTCTGAACGCCGACTCCTCGACCAACCCGGTCATCGGCGTGTGGAGCACGACCTCCAAGCAGAGCCTGACGCTGTCGCCTGGTGCGGCAGAGGCTTCGGGTGACTACGTGCAGGTGTCCCGTCTGGGCATGCCACTGGTCAACGAGGTCGTCGTCCCGGCTGGGCTGAAGGACGCCTTCAACGGACTCACGCCGGACCAGGACGCTGCCGCTGCTGACGGTGCCGTGTTGGACCGCGTGCTCAACCCCGAGTTGGCCACGTTGATCGAGACCATCTATGGCGTTCCGGCCCCGGAGACCCCGCGTGAGGACATCCAGCAGATCTTCCTCACCGGCATCGCCGAGTCCACCGGTCCGATCAAGGCCGACCTGAACTCCCAGGTGCTCAACGGCGACGTCGAGGCTGACTCCTTCGTGCCCTCGGAAATGCTCCGGCTGAACCTCACGGTGCCGCCGGCCGCAGAGCCGAGCCGGTTGGGTGTGTTGGGCGGTGACCTCGCGGGCTTCCCGAACGGTCGCCGACTGGCCGACGACGTGGTCGACATCGAGATCCAAGCGTTGATGGGTGCAGCCCAGTCGGGTGAGCTCGTCGAGGCCTTGGCCGCCGGTGACGGTGTGAACTCCAACAACGTCGCCTTCGGTGACACCTTCCCCTACCTTGCGCTGCCGAGTAACTCCGCGGTCAACGCAGGTGAGGACGTCATGCCCGATGGCGGAGTCGCCACCGGTGCTGGTGGCACCTTCCAGGACAGCGGCATCCCGACGTGGGCTCTGATGAGTGGCGCCGGTTCGTTGATCCTGATCGGTGTCGGCGCAGGCTCGCTGCTGCGCAACCGTCGTCAGCGTCCGCTGAGCGTCGGATCCGGCACACTCGCCTGATCACGCATTAACCGGCCCGAATCACGCTGTCGGGCTGGAGCAGGTGAGGGGGATGGACCCAGTGATGTCCGTCCCCCTCACCCTGCGCCCTACCGACCGCACCACTGAACCACCGAACCGACCACACGACATACCAGTGGTTGACTGAGCCCGTCACACGTGAGAGGAGTCGGACATGTCCGACCATCAGGATTCGTCCAACCCCGGGACCCGCCCCCCCGCCCACCGGGCGGCGGCAAAGACGGTGTCGTTGTCGTTGCCGTTGGTCCTGGTCATGGTGGGCGTCTCGTCGCTGGCCCTGGTGCTGGCCACGTTGGTCGGCTACCAGCTGCGAATCGGCGGAGTCGAAGAAGGGCCCAGCCTGGCCGAGTCGGCGGCCACCGCGCCGCAGTCGTCGGGCTCGCTGGCCGACGAGGCCGTGGCGACCGACAGCCCGCAGTCTGTCCAGGAGGCACTCGAGCGCGTCGAGGCCCTCGAAGCATCCTCGGCTGCGACTGCGCCGGTGAAGAAGAAGACCCCGAAGTCACGCGGCGTCAGCACGATCGAGGCGCCGGCCGATCGGGGGATGCTGCACGTCAAGCCCACCAATGTCGTCATTCCGAAGATCGGTGTCATCTCCGACCTCGTCAACCTCGGCCTGAACGCCGACAACTCCCTGCAGGTGCCCGAGGACTACTCCAAAGCGGGATGGTTCACCCAGGGCTCCTATCCCGGAGACCTCGGCGGTCCTCCGGCGCTCATCGTCGGCCACGTCGACAACAAGGAAGGCCCCGCGGTCTTCTACGCGTTGGATCAGCTCAAGATCGGCGACGAAGTCCTGGTCGGTCGGGCCGACGGAAGCACCGCGGTCTTCGTGATCTACGACGGTCAACAGTTCCCGAAGGACACCCTGCCGACCGAGGAGATCTACGGCGAACGTGACGGCTCAGAACTGGTGCTGATCACCTGCACCGGCGAGTTCAACCCCCAGACCGGTCACTACCTGGACAACTACGTGGTCCGAGCCAAGCTGGATCCCAAGCGCAGCGGACTCGCTGCCTGATGCATCCCTCCACGGCACGGGCGAGCATCTCCCTCGTTGCGGTCTTGCTGGTGGGCACGCTCATCGTCGGCCCACAGATCGTGGGCGGACCGCCACCGCTGGATCCGGTCGCCGCGAGCGAAAGCGCGACATCGGTCGATCCACTGTCGGCCTCGATCGCGGACCTGCAGCAGAAGCTCGAGGACCAACCCGAGGACTCCGAGAAGTGGGCCGGCCTCGGAGCGGCCTACGTGGAGCAAGCGCGGGTGACCGCAGACCCCTCCTACTACCCCAAGGCAGAAGGGGCCCTAGAAAAGTCGCTGGATCTTCAGAGCGAGGGCAATGAGGGTGCGCTCACCGCCTTGGGGGCGCTGGCCAACGCCCGCCACGACTTCGACGGTGCCGCTGACTACGCGGAGCAGGCCCAAGAGATCAATGCTGCGAACCCCACGTCGTGGGGGGTGCTGGCTGACGCATCGATCCAGCTCGGGGAGTACGACGAGGCCACCGCCGCCGCGCAGCAGATGCTCGATCTGCGACCCGGTCTGGCTTCATACAGCCGGGCGTCCTACGACCTGGAACTGCACGGTGAGCGCGAGCGAGCAGTCGACGCGATGGAGCTAGCGCTCAAGGGGGCGTACTCCCCGGCCGACATAGCCTTCTGTACCTACTACCTGGGACAGCTGGCGTTCAACTCCGGCGACCTCGAGGAGGCCACGACCCAGTTCGAACGAGGGCTGGCTGCGGTGCCCGACGACCCGACGCTGCTGGCGGGGCGGGCGCGGGTGTATGCGGCTCAGGGTGACGAGGATCGAGCCGTCGAGACCTTCGACCGCGTCGTGGCGGCCCGACCCTTGCCGGACTACCTGGTCGAGTACGGGTTCTATCTCGACTCGATCGGGCGCACCGCTGAGGCGGACGAACAGTTCGCCACGGTGCAGACGGTCCAGGCGTTGTTTGAGGCCAACGGGGTGCAGGACGATTTGACCTCGGCGCACGTGGCCGCGGACCGCGGGGACCCGAAGACGGCCGTGAAGCACGCCAAGGCCGAGTGGAAACTGCGGCAGAACATCGACGCGGCTGACGCGATGGCCTGGGCTCTGCACCGGGCGGATCGCGACGACGAGGCGTTGGGCTACGCCAAGAAGGCCAACGCACTCGACGGTGACAATGCGCTGTTCTTGTATCACCAGGGCATCATCGAGCAGAGCCTGGGGATGGACGAAGCGGCCCGAAAGACGTTGCGCACGGCGCTGGACACCAACCCGTACTTCTCCCCGTTGCACGCACCGTTGGCCCGCCAGGCACTGATCGAGCTCGGCGGATGATCGCGCGCGCAGCCAGAGCCCGCGTGCTCGTCGTCGCCCTTGCCGCTGCCCTGTTCCTCTGGGTCTTCGGGGCTGCCTCGGCGTCAGCCGATGCGGCGATCCCCGCCCACCCGCTGGGGAACTTCACGGTCAGTCACTACAACGGCCTGACGTTGACGCCTGATGGCGTCCGCCTGCTCACCGTGATCGATACGGCCGAGATCCCCACCCAGCAGGAACGCCCGGAGATCGACACCGACGGGGACTCCGAGCTGTCCGACGCGGAGTTGGCTGCCCGCGCGGAACAGGTGTGTCCGCAGGTGAAGCAAGACCTGGCCGGTTCGGTCGACGGTTCGCCGCTTGAATGGGACGTCAGCACGACGGCGCTGCGCACCGTGCCCGGATCTGCCGGGCTGCCGACGTTGCGGTTGACCTGTGAGTTCTTCGCCGCAGCCGACCTCGCCGCACCGGCCACCCTGAGCTTCGAGGACAACTACCGCACCGACCGCATCGGGTGGCGCGAGATCACCGCCACCGGAGACGGGGTCGCCCTGCTGGACCCGCCGGTCCCCTCGCGCAGCGTGAGCGACGAGCTGCGCAGCTACCCGCAGGACCTCCTGTCCAGCCCGCTGGACGTGAGATCGGCGACGGTGAACACCGAACCCGGGGTGGGCAACGCCGCCGATGCCAAGAGTGAGGTGGGCGTGCCGGGGTTCACCGGCAACGACCCGCTCAGCAGACTGGTCAGCGCCGGAGATCGCCAACTAGACGCCTACATCGGTGATCGTGAGCTCACCCCGATCCTGGGCACGGTGGCGCTGTTGCTCGCGGTGCTGCTCGGGGCCGGCCACGCGGTCCTGCCCGGGCACGGCAAGACCGTCATGGCGGCATACCTGGCGGGCCGGCGAGGTCGGCCGCGAGACGCCTTGATCGTGGGTGCCACGGTCACCGGAACGCACACCGTTGGCGTGCTGGTGCTCGGGCTGGCGCTCACGGTGTCCAGCGCGTTTGCCGGCGAGCAAGCGTTGCGCGTCCTGGGCATCATCAGCGGACTGCTGATCGCTGCGATCGGAGTCAGCCTGATCCGGGACGCGCGTGCGGCCCGCCGTGCGCAGTCGAAGCCGCAAGCCGTGTTGGCTCACGCTCATGCCAGCGCGCACGGTGCGGCCCCCACCCACGACGAGCTGCATCGGCTCGCGGACGGTGATGGTCACGGTCATAGCCATGCTGACCAGCACTCCCATGGCCACGGCCACGGTCATACCCACGGGCATGGCCATTCGCACGACCACGACACCGGCCGTCGTGGCCTGATCGGGATGGGGGTGGCCGGAGGTTTGGTGCCCAGCCCGTCAGCGTTGGTGGTCCTGTTGGGCTCGATCGCGCTGGGTCGCACCGTGTTCGGGGTGTTCTTGGTCTTTGCCTACGGCATCGGGATGGCCGCCACGCTGACGGCCGTGGGATTGCTCCTGGTCAAACTCCGGATGCGGCTCGACCACGTCGAATCCTCGCGAGGCAACCTCCTCGCCTCCCGGGTGACCGCTGCCCTTCCCATCGTCACTGCGGTGCTGGTGCTGGTGGTCGGCATCGGACTGGTTGTTCGGGGTTTGTTCTTCAGTCTGTAAGGTGCTCCCGGCTAGCGCAGGAACAGAAGCAGAAGCGACGCCGCGAGGATCAGGGTTGCCACCGTCAAGGTCGCCACGCGGCCGTGTGTCGTGGCGCGGGGGACGCGGCGCAGAGGGAACAGGACCTGACGACCGAGGATGTAGGCGGCGAGGGTGGCGACGAGGACGAGTCCGCCACCCTTGGAGCCCAGCTGCAGGACAGCGAGGAGGGCCAGCAACCCCAGACCGGCCGAGAGGGCGGACTCCAGGAGCTGCACCGGGATCCGCCGCATCCCGACGCGCCGATCCGAGGACCAGATGCCCCATCGCGAGGTGGTGGGGCGCCCAACGCAACAGCCGCCGAGCAGGCAACCGAGCCGGCCGATCGCCATACCGAACAGCAGCGCTGGCGCGGTCGCGTCGAGGACGGTGCCCAGCGGTAGGTCCAGCAGGGCGGCGCCAGCAAGGAGGGTGGCGATCGTCATGATGACGAACCCTTGAACGGACATGCCGGTGACAAGGGTTCCGCGTTTGTCACGTGAATGAGTGATCAGGTAGTAGCCCTTGGCGGCCACCATCCCCAAGCCGCAGGCCAACACCGTAAGCAGGAACAGTCGTAGCGCCGGCACCTCGAGGTGCCGTGCCAGGAGGGTCTGCACCAGGAGGGCGAAGAGGAAGCCTGTCGTGACCAGTCCCGGCCATGCCCCCAGACGTACGCCGGGCGCGATGTTGCGGACGAAGGGCGAATAGGCCGTTGTGCCGGAAGCGGTCCCGCGCTCCAGCCTGGTGCCGACAATCTCGACCCACGAGGTGGCAGCCCCCTCAGGCGCCCGGACGACCGGCCTAGCGCTGACGTGCCACTGTCCGGTCGCGAGGTTCGGGATACGAGTGGTCACCGAAATGCGGCCTGAGCCCGGAAGTACATCGTCCACCGTGGAGGTCACGTGGAAACTTCTACGACCCTCGCCCTGCGCGGTGGACTCGTGTAGCTGTCCGCTCAGGGAAACCGTCACAGCGTATGGGGTTCCCTCGGGTTCTGCGTCGAACCAGTAGGTGACGCCCAGGGACTGCGGGTCCACGTGATCGACGCCCGCACAGCTGAACTCCGTGACCGCTACCGGAGACCGGGGGGTGCGCCGCACCAAGCGGGGTCGCCGAGCCTTGGGGGGTGGCGGCGCCGCGGGACCCGTGGTGCTCACGACCTTCTCGGGTTGTACCGGTTCTGTCGCTTCCTCTTGAACCCGCTTCGAAGTTGAACGAAAGAAAGCGGTGTCAGAGTTCTGGTCGGGGGCCCGGCGATCGTGCGTCGGGTGGCTCATTCCGTTCCCAGAACGTGCGTTTCGCGGTCCAGCGCTGCTGGCAGGGGGGCTAGGGCCGCTGCCCCCATGGGGCCCCAGAGACCAGAGTCTCGCAGTGGACACAACGGGGTAGACAGACCACGAACGAACGAGAGCATCCTTTGATGGTCGGTGAGGACTACCGGCGAAATGATGCAGGAACGATGAAGAAGCCGTGAAGATGCGCTGGTTCGCGCGACGGCCTCGCGCAGACTCGACAGTCCAGAGGGTTGGCCGAGCGCTCAGTGCTGAGCCTGGTTACGCTCAGGAGGTGCGTTGGTCACATTTACCAACACCACCACGTCGCAGAGGACACCGCTCATGACGCTCACGACCCCCGACACGTCCGTGCTTTTAGACCGGTTCGGGGAGGTGAGGCGGATGACCGAGCGACTGGCCTCCCCCCTGTCCCCGGAGGACCAGACGGCGCAGTCGATGCCCGACGCTAGCCCGACCAAGTGGCACCGGGCGCACGTCACCTGGTTCTTCGAGGAGTTCCTGCTCGGCCCGACGGGTGGTTATGAGCCGTTCAACCCCACCTTCGGCTATCTGTTCAACTCCTACTACGAGGCGATCGGCCCGCGTCATCCGCGCCCGGACCGGGGTCTGGTCACGCGGCCCTCGGCCGCGGAGATCGGTCGTTACCGCGAGTACGTGGACCGCGCGGTCGCCGACGTGGTCAACGCCGGCCTCGACGATGCCCAGTGCGAGGTGCTGGAGCTCGGGATCAACCACGAGCAGCAGCACCAGGAATTGCTCGTCATGGATGCCCTGCATCTGCTGTCCGGCCACCCGTTCGCGCCCGAGATGTTGCAGCGACCGGTCGAGGACGACCCCGCCAGCGATCCGGTCAGCTGGCGTTCGGTGGAGGGGGGACTGCACGTCATCGGCCATGACGGGCAAGGCTTCGCCTACGACAACGAGACCGGGCGGCACCGGGTCTGGCTCGAGCCGTTCCAGATCGCCGAGCGGGCCGTCACCAACGCAGACTGGTTGGCCTTCATCGAGGACGACGGATACTCCCGTTCGGAGTTCTGGCTGTCCGACGGGTGGGCCGCCATGCAACAGCACGGCTGGCAGGCCCCCGGCTACTGGAGCTCCCACGACGGTCAATGGGTGGCCTTCGGAACCGGCGGCTCTCGCCCGGTCCGCCGGGCCGAGCCAGTCGCTCACGTCTCCTTCTACGAGGCCGACGCGTTCGCTCGGTGGGCCGGTGCCCGGCTGCCCACCGAGTTCGAGTGGGAAGTGGCCGCCGGTGGGGTTGCCGACGCCCGCGGCCAGCTGCTCGACCCCACCCGGCTGCACCCCGGACTGGCCGGTCACCACATGGTCGGCGACGTCTGGGAGTGGACCTCCAGCGCCTACCTGCCCTACCCCGGATTCCAGCCGGTCGAAGGAGCGATCGGAGAATACAACGGCAAGTTCATGTCCGACCAGCACGTGCTGCGAGGTGCGAGCTGCGCGACGCCGGCTGGGCACGAACGGCTGACCTACCGCAACTTCTTCCCTGGTGGCTCCCGCTGGGCCTTCTCCGGACTCCGGCTGGCTCGGTCGTGAGCGCCCTGCCCTCGTCCCCGCAGCCGGCGGAGGACGACGGGGGGCACGGACCGCGTCACCGTACGTCGTCTCCAGCAGTGCGCCTCGATCGGCACCTGCTGCCTTCTGCGATGCGCCTGGCCCTGGAGACCGACGTCCGGGCCGGGCTCACCGCGAGCCCGAAAACCCTGCCCCCGAAGTGGTTCTACGACGCCCGCGGGTCGGAGCTGTTCAGTCGGATCACGGAGCTCGAGGAGTACTACCCAACCCGGCGAGAGCATGGCATCCTCCGGTCGCAGGCGGAGCAGATCGCGACGCTGACCGGCGCCGACACGCTGATCGAACTGGGCAGTGGCACCTCGGAGAAGACCCGGGTACTGCTCGACGCCCTGCATCAGGGCGGCACCCTGCAGCGATACGTGCCGTTCGACGTCGACGAGAGTGTGCTTCAGCAGGCGGGTCGAGAGGTCGCCTCGGAGTACCCCGAAGTCGCGGTTCACGCCGTGGTCGGCGATTTCGAGCACCACCTGCCCTTGTTGCCCACCGGCGGTCGGCGGTTGATCGCCTTCCTCGGCGGCACCATCGGCAACCTGATGCCGACCGAGCGAGCCGAATTTCTGCATACCCTGGCCTTGACCATGGTGCCCGGCGACGCCCTGTTGCTGGGCACCGATCTGGTGAAGGATCCGGCACGGCTCGTGGCGGCCTACGACGACGGCACCGGCGTCACCGCGGAGTTCAACCGCAACGTGCTGCACGTGTTGGCCCGCGAGCTCGGGTCCGATGTGGACCCGGAGGCCTTCGCGCACGTCGCGGTCTGGGACGAGGAGCACCAGTGGGTCGAGATGCGGTTGCGCTCGCGTACCGATCAGGTGGTGCGCGTCCTGGACCTGCAGGTGCCGTTCGCCGAGGGCGAAGAACTGCGGACCGAGATCAGTGCGAAGTTCCGCCGGCCCCGTGTGCAGGCGGAGGTCGAAGCCGCGGGGCTGACGTTGGCCCAGTGGTGGACCGACTCGGACGGCGACTACGCCGTGTCCCTGTCCACCCAGGGTCCAGCGGCCTAGCTCCGCAACTCGGCTGCCATGCGTTCCATCGTGTCGATCTCGTCCTGCTGGGACTCGATGTCGTGGTTGGCAAGGGCGAGAGCAGCGGGTGCCCGTCCCTCGGCCACCTGAGTCTGAGCCATCTCGATTGCGCGCCGATGGTGCTCGGTCATCTTCTCGAGCCATGAGACGTCGAAGGCTTCACCGCTCAGATGCGTGAGGTCATCCATCTCCTCGGACTGTCCGTCCGTGGTGTCGGTAGCAGGGACGTCCTCGCCCCAACTCCGCAACCACTGCGACAGGCTTTCGATCTCCGGTTGTTGGGCATCTTCGATCTGGCGGGCAAAGTCCGTCAGCGTGGAGTCGTCACGCTGCAACACCTGCTCACTCATCCGTAGGGCCTTTGCGTGGTGCGGGATCATGTCGGTCGCGAACGCGACATCGGCTTGATTATGCGGTTCGTGACTTTCCTGATCGTTGTCCGTGGGGGTGCTTTCTCGCGAGGTGCTCATGAACGTTCCTTCGTTCGGTGTGTGGTGGAGTCAAAGCCGAACGCCCAACATACCCCCAGGGGGTGTCGCGCGACGGCATCCTCTTCGATCGTGATCCAGGAGCCGCCGGCTATAGGCTCATCGAGGGGAGGTGACTCCCCTGGCCCTTCGACTCAAGGACATGACCATGACGTACACCCACTCCATCACCGTTTCCCTGCCCTACGCGGAGGCCGTCGAGCGCACCCGTTCCGCGCTGGCAGATCAGGGCTTCGGGATCTTGACCGAGATCGACATCAAGGCGACGTTCGAAGCGAAACTCGGCAGCGATGCGGCCGACGCGATCGGTGACTACGTGATCCTCGGAGCGTGCAATCCCAGCCTGGCCAGCAAGGCTCTCGCGGCGGAGCCGGAACTCGGCGCGCTGTTGCCGTGCAATGTCGTTGTTCGGTCCGTGGCGCAGGATCGCACCGCAGTCGAGGCACTCGACCCCCAGACGATGGTCCAGCTCAGCGCAAGTGACGGGGTGCGCGAGGTTGCCGACGACGCCGACACCCGCCTGCGCGCGGCGCTATCCGCTGTGAGTGGAGACGCCGCCACGGACGCCTGAGCGCGATACTTCCCTCGCTCGCAGTCCTCCCCGTTCTGCTGATCCCGCCGCATTGTACCTAATGTACGTACATTAAGGTATGCTGCGGTCCGGGCCCTTGGTAGTAACGCCGCGGGGCCACGTCCCGGTGGCCGACGCGTGGCCCCGTGCTGGCCACGAGCCTTGCCCGTTCCTTCCCGCCGAGGCCCATTTGATACCCCAGGGGGGTACCATGTGTGGGCGTAGGTGAGCACAAGCAGCGAATGACGAGGATGGAGTGGTTTCATGATCATGGTGGTCTACGGCGTGTTGTTGGTGGTAGGCATCGTGCTGCTGGTGGTCGTGACGGTGCGGGTCTGGCTCGGAGGTCTGAGCGATGTCCGCGAACAGGCGAGCGGTTCTGATGGCACCAGCGCACGGGGGATCCTGGAGGAACGCTACGCCGCCGATGAGTTGAGCACTCAGGAGTATGAGCACCGGTTGCGGGTCCTGGAGGGGGGTCACTCGTGAGGCCGATCAGCCGACGGTCGGCGCTGACGATGGGCGGGGTCGGTTTGGTGAGCGCTGCGGTGGGCGGCACAGGTCTGTGGCAGGAGTTGTCCACGTCCAGGTTAGATCCGGTCGTGGGCTCAGAATTCTTCGAGCCCGAGGTCCTGCGCAGCGAAGGGGGCGAACTGCACGTGCGCCTCGAGGCGGCGATGGGAACCCATGACGTGGCCGGCCGGCAGGCCAAGACCATGGGGTTCAACGGTGGCGTCCCGGGTCCCACACTGATGCTTCGCCCGGGCGACACGTTGAGTGTGGAGCTGGTGAACGGGCTGGAGCAGGTCACGAACCTGCACACGCACGGCTTCCATGTTTCGCCGGAGGGGAACAGTGACAATGTTTTCCTGGCGGTAGAGCCTGGGGCGTCTCAGCAGTACGAGTACCGACTACCGGAGGATCATCCTCCGGGCGTGTACTGGTATCACCCGCATCACCACGGCAACGTCGCCGACCAGGTGTTCGGTGGTTTGTACGGCGCCATCATCATCGAGGACGACGGTGCCATCCCTGTTGACCGTGAGCGGGTGATGGTCATCTCCGACATCTCACTGGAGCGGGATGGGTCGCTGGTCTCGCCGTCCAGCATGGATCAGATGACGGGCCGGGAGGGCGATCTCGTCCTGGTCAACGGCCGCACCGAGCCTGACCTGCAGGGAAGGGCCGGTCAACGAGAACGCTGGCGAGTGGTGAACGCCTGCGCCTCCCGCTACCTGTCTCTCACGTTGTCCGGACAGGACGCGAGGGTGGTGGGCCGCGACGCTGGAAGGCTGGGGAGCACCGTCGCCCTCGAGGAGGTGGTGTTGGCGCCCGGAAACCGGCTCGACCTTGTGGTGGACCTGGCCGAGGGGAACGGTGAACTCGTCGCGAAACCGGTCGACCGCGGCGCCATGATGGGCCAAATGATGGGCGGCGGGGCGATGGGTGGTGAAGAGGGCCCGCTCACCGTGGCCCGGATGAGCGTCTCCGCAGGTGGTGGGCCGACCAACCGCGAGGTCCCCGCTGCACCCGCTCGCCGCGACCTACGCGGGGTTGACATCGCAGGGCGTCGCTCGCTGACCTTCGAGACCGGTATGGGCTCGATGATGGGTGGCGGCGACGGGCCGATGAGTTTCACCTTCGGTGGCCGGGAGTTCGACGCCGACCGCCTTGACCAAAGGGTGGCTTTGGGCACCGTGGAGGAATGGACGATCGGCAACGACAGCCCGATGGATCATCCTTTCCATCTGCACGTGTGGCCCATGCAGGTGTTAGAAGCTGACGGGCAGGCACTGACTGAGCCGCTGTGGCTCGACGTGGTCAACGTCCCGGCCCGAAGCCAGGTCACGGTGCGCATTGCGTTCGAGGATTTCGGCGGTCGAACCGTGTATCACTGCCACATCCTGGACCACGAAGACCGCGGGATGATGGGCACCGTGCTCGCCGAGTGACCCACACGCACCGCGAACGAACCGGATGTTGGCGAAATCGGAGCCACGCGGCTCCACGAGCAAGAAAGAGGTGATGGCCCATGATGGGCGCAGGCGGTATGGGTTGGATGTGGGTCATCTGGCCGGTGGTCATGGTTGGCCTCGTGCTCGTAGTCGTCCTGCTTCTCAGAGGTCGCGGCAGCCCCCCCAACCACAATGCCGGCGGGGCGTCAGGGCCCGGGTCCTCACGAGCCCGTGAACTACTCGATGAACGCTACGCGCGTGGCGAGGTCAGCGACGAAGAATACGAAGACAAGCGCAAGAATCTTCGCGGCGAGCCGGACCGCTAGAGCATAGGAGTTCAGGATCACAATGCTCGGACAGACCAAGGAACCGGACGGTGTCGGAGGCCTGTGGGGCGCCGGTGCCGGGCTCGTCGGTATCGGCGGCTGGGCCATCGCGTTCGCGGTGGTGCTCCTGCTGGCCTGGCTCGCGTGGTGGACGATGCGTCCTGCACGACGCGCGACCCGTTCCCAACGCACCGCGGATCGACGCAAACCGGACCCCACAAAGCCACCCGAGCGGTGAGCGGTACGACCCCGGCACACCCACGAAGCTTGACTCGTGATCCAACAACCCGGCCGCGGGCGAACGTCACAATAGGAACATGAGATCTTGGGGTTGCGACAGGGCCGAGCAGGTCCGGGTCCTCGTCGTCGACGACGAGGAGCCGTTGGCGCGGCTCGTGAGTGACTACTTCGAACGTGACGGTTTCGAGGTGTCCATCGTCGGCGACGGTCCATCGGCCATCGCTCGGGCCAGGGAGTGGGAGCCGGGGGTGATCGTCCTGGACCTCGGTCTGCCTGGCGTCGATGGCATTGAAGTATGCCGTTCGGTTCGGACGTTCTCCGATTGCTACATCGTGGTTCTCACCGCCCGGGTGGAGGAGGTCGACAAGCTGGTGAGCCTGTCGATCGGCGCGGACGACTACGTGACGAAGCCGTTCAGTCCGCGTGAGCTTCTTGCCCGGGTGCGGGCGATGCTTCGGCGGCCCCGTAGCGGCCAGGAAGGTGCACCCGAGACGGCTACTTTCGGACCCTTATCGCTCGATGTCGCGGGCCGCGAAGTCCACCTGGACGGAGTGCTGGTGGAGCTGACCCGGACCGAGTTCGACGTGTTGGCGGCCCTGGCGTCCCGGCCCAAGTCAGTCTTCTCCCGCAGGCAGCTCATCGAAGAAGTCTGGGGGGGTGGCTGGGTGGGTGACGAGCACCTCGTCGACGTCCACATCGGCCACCTGCGACGCAAGCTCGGCGATGAACCCGCGGACCCGGTGTTCCTGCGGACCGTTCGGGGCGTCGGCTATCGCATGGGGCCAGGCGCGTGATCCGCACTCGTCGGCAGCACTGGGGCCTGGCCCCTCGACTGCTCTCAGCCACCACGGCCATCGTCTTGGTGGGCTCGGCCACCGCCTGGGTCGTCGCAGTGACCCTTGGGCCATCGATTTTCCACGACCACCTGGCCGACAATCGGACGACGGAGATCCGCCACGCCGAAGACGCCTTCCGCACCGCCTCGGCGTTGACCGTGGCGCTCGCGTTGTTCGCTGCTCTCCTGGCCTCGATCGCGGTGAGCATCTTCCTCACGCGTCGCGTCTCCCACTCGCTCGCCCTCGTCACAACCGCTGCCCAGCGCGTCGCCACCGGGGACCACGAGGCCCGGGTTCCGCACGTGGGCATGGGGCGGGAGTTCGACGCACTCACCGAGACCTTCAACGGGATGGCCACTGACCTCGGTCATATCGAGGCCACCCGGACCCGGATCCTCGCCGACCTCGCGCACGAGATGCGCACTCCGGTCGCCACGCTGGACGGCTACTTGGAGGCCATCGGTGACGGTGTCCGCCGGGCAGATGAGGAGACGGTGGACATGCTCAGGAGTCAGGTGGCTCGTCTGGCCAGGCTCGGGGAGGACATCGCCCTGGTCACCACCGCGGAGGAGGGTCGGTGGTCCCTGCGTCGGGTCCGGACACCCCTCAGCGAGATCGTGGAAGTGGCTCATGCTCAGGCGGCGCGCCGCTACCTTGACGCCGGGGTGAGCCTGGACGTACAGATGGCAGCCGACATCTCCGATGGTGCTGTAGTCGACGTGGATCCGGATCGGGTCGGCCAAGTGTTGACGAACCTGTTGGATAATGCCCTGCGGCATACGCCTCGAGGAGGGCGAGTGCGGCTCGTCACGGATCGTGCTGAGGCCTCCGTCGTGGTGCGTGTGATCGACGGCGGCGATGGCATTCCCCGCGAGCATCTTCCCCGTGTGTTCGACCGGTTCTATCGCGTCGACACCGCGCGCGACCGTTCCCAGGGAGGGTCCGGGGTCGGCTTGGCAATCGTGCAGGCCATCGTCCGGGCACACGGCGGCACGGTCACCGCAACCAGTGAGGGCGCGGGGCAGGGATCGACCTTCACTGTCACCCTGCCGGTCACACGGTCGGTCACCGTCGATCCATGAGGTGATCTGTGGCCGGCGCTCTGCTGTTCTCCGGATGCCGGCCCGTGCGGAAGGCCATCTGTGGGGCCCGTGGCGATTTCATGAAGGTTCAATGAAGATCGGGGCGAACCGGACACCAATTCGACGGTTGGCGAGTACGGTCATTAACCACGACAACGCGTAGTACGTCTCAACTGACACGGAGGAGGCAAGAGGCCGTGGGTGAAGTTTGGATGCGAAGGCTCGGGGCCCGACTCTTGGTGGTGCCGATGGTGCTCCTCGTGTTCATGACGCTCGGCGTCGGTTCGGCCGGCGCGCACGGAGGTGAGGACACGGACGAGGCATCGGTGTTGGTTCGGCAGGCGATTGCGTTGATCGTGTCGAGTCCGGAGGAGCCCGGTGAGGTCCAGGAGCGGGTGCAGGCCGCGGCGCAAGCTGCAGATGTCTCGGGAGTCGATGTGGCATTGGTCGAGGAGGCGGATGCCGCCTTGACCAGTGGTGATGACGTGGCTCAGGTGCGCGCGTTGTTGGAGCGCTCGATCGGGGCCGGACCGGTGGGAGGCGCCACGGACCCCACGACCCAGAACGAGCCCGCCACCCGAGGCGATGATGCGACTGCAACTGAGCCGACCGCCGCAGAGGAGGGGACGGATGACAGCTCGATGGCGGATGTTGCCACGGGGGCCGATCCGGGGTCGACCGTGCTCACTGATTCGTTGGAGACGCGCCCCGAGCTTGGGGTAGCTGACTGGCTGTTGATTGCTGGCTCGATCCTCGTCGGTCTCGTGGGGGTATGGGTGGCGCTACGCTTCCGCCCGGCCCGCAGCAACGAGGCAACGGCTCGATGAACGCTGAGAAGCAGACTCGGGAAACGCCGGTGGAGGCAGATGTCCGGCCAGGTTCCCGGGTGGTCGCTGCGGTCGATGAGCGGCTGGGGTTGTCCACCTTCCGATACCCGGTGCCCGAGCACGCCAATACGTTGGGATGGAGTCTGGGTGGGCTGACCGCCACTTCGCTGTTTGTGTTGATCGCGACCGGAGTGCTGCTGACCCAGTACTTCAACCCGACGCCCGAGGCAGCCAACGTCTCGACGCGGGCGATCGTGACGGATGTGCCCCTGGGGGAGTTCACCCGCAGCCTGCACTTCTGGGCCGCGCAGGCAATGTATGTGCTGGTGGCCCTGCACCTGATCCGGGTCTTCCTGACCGGCTCGTACAAGCGCCCTCGTGAAGGTAACTGGTTGGTCGGTGTCGGCATGTTCGCGCTGGTCATCGGCGCGGTGTTTACCGGCACCGTGATCAAGTGGGACCAGGAGGGCTTCGAGGCGCTGGAGCACAATCTGGCGATGGGTGACCTGCTCGGGGGGCTGGGGGCGTGGTTCTCGGCCGACTTCTCCGAGAACTTGCCGATCATCGTGCGGCTGTACGTCGCGCACGTGGTGATCATCCCCGGTCTCATCCTGGCGCTGCTGGCAGTGCACTTCCTGCTGGTCAAGCTGCACGGCATCTCCGCCGCTCCGGCGACGGGCAGCACCGACCCGATGGGACCCTTCACTCACCATGTGCGTCGCCTCGTCGGTTTCTCCTTGGTGCTGATCGGGATCCTGGGCGTGTTGGCCGTGCTGCTCCCTCCAGAGATCGGCCCTACCCCGGTGCAGGGAATCGAGGTCACCCGCCCACTGTGGATGTTCTGGTGGTTGTTGACGATCGAGAACTTCTGGGGGATCCCCGCGATCGTGTGGGGACCCGCCGTCCTGTTCGGTCTGCTCGTCATCGTGCCGTTCGTGGATCGCCGCTCCGAGCGCTACTGGCGCCGCCGCCCCGTCGCAGTGACGGCCGGCGGGATCGTGCTGCTGACCATGGTGGTGCTGACGGTCTTGACGATGACCATGAGCGGCGCGGAGCACCTGTAATGACCCGTATCCGGTTGACGTTCTGGGGCCTGCTCGTGGTCACGACCCTGGCTTCCGGCGTGTTCACCCGCGCACTGGGAGCGCCACCGTCGACCAAGACCGGGACGACCGTCGCGGTTGCCGGCCTGCTGGCCGTGGTCAGTGGCGTGCTGGCGCTACGCATGCTGGTGGTGGCGACGCGCCGCCGGCAGCAGGCCACCCTGCCAGCGTCCGCGTCCCCAGCGGTCAGTGCGACAGCCCGCCGCCGACGCTGACGGCGAATGAACGCGTGTCGCACACACCTTCACCCCGAGGTGGTCCGTCGTCTCCCGATCTCAGCCACGTCAGGAAAGGACACAAGAAGTGGACCATACGCAGGACTCGGCCGATAGCTCGCCCGCAAACCAGGAGACGCCAGGCAGCCTGACCTTGTCGGGTGCGGTGGCACTGGGGACCGGCGTGATGATCGGTGCGGGTATCTTCGCGCTTGCCGGGCAGACCGCCCGCATGGCTGGCGACCTGTTTCCCCTGGCGTTCGTCGCGGCCGCAGTCGTCGTGGCCCTCAGTGCTTACTCCTACGTCAAACTGTCCAACGCGTATCCCTCATCGGGCGGTGTCGCAACATTCCTGCGCCAGCAGTACGGCCCGGGTGCGGCGACAGGCGTGTTCGCCCTGTTGATGTACGTGTCGATGGTCATCAGCGAAAGTCTCGTCGCGCGGACCTTCGGCTCCTATGTCCTCCAACTGGTCAACCTTGAACCCGCGTCCTTCTGGGTTCCGACGCTTGGCGTGGGGCTGCTCGCTGCGGCGTTCGTCGTCAACATCGCCGGCAACCGTGCGGTCGAGGTCAGCCAGCGAGCCATGGCGGCGGTGAAGATCCTGGGTTTGGGCCTGTTCGCTGTCGTGGGACTCTGGTTCGTCAGCGCAGCAAACTTCACCAACGGAACGGCGTCCGCAGGTGCCGATGCCTCGCCGGTCGGATTTGTCGCCGCAGTAGCACTGGCGATCTTGGCCTACAAGGGATTCACCACCATCACCAATAGCGGCGGGGAGATCGTCGACCCCCACCGGAACACCGGCAGGGCGATCGTGATCGCCCTGGTCATCTGCACCATCGTCTACCTGGCCATTGCGGCGGTCGTGGCTGGAAGTCTCACATTGCCAGAGATCATCGCTGCTGAGGACTTCTCCCTCGCCGAGGCAGCTCGACCAGGTCTGGGCGATGCCGGCGTGTGGTTCACGGTCGTTCTGGCCATCGTTGCGACGACATCAGGCGTGATGGCCAGCGTGTTCGCCGCCTCCCGGATGCTGGCGATGCTGAGCACCATGAAGCAGGTGCCGCATCGACATTTCCGGATGCCCGGGACCGTGCGGACGCACACCACGGTCTACACCGTCGCCTTTGCGATGGCCCTTGCCGCTACCCTCGACCTGCGCCAGATCGCGGCTCTCGGCGCGATCTACTACCTCATCATGGACATCGCCATTCACTGGGGGCTGCTGACCCGACTGCGTGGGCGCATCGACTTCGCGCCCGCCGTCGTCGTGACCGCCCTGGTCCTCGACGTCATCGTGCTGGGGGCGTTCGTCTGGGTCAAGGCGACCTCCGATCCCCTGAGCCTCTACGTCTCGGTCGTCGGCATCCTTCTGATCGTCCTCGGAGAGCGACTCTTCATGCGGTCCCATACTGATGCCGCTGGGGAGATGAAGATGTGATGGGCAGAACACCCCGGCGGGGTGACGTATGGGCCCACACGTGACATTGAGAAAGGATGACGACTATGGCTCTTTCCCACGCAGATGAGCGCACTCTTCGCCGTTATCGGGCGCTCGCGCCCGTCTACGACATCGTGTCTCTGGAACGTCTGCTCTACCGCGACGGCCGTGAGGCAGCCGTAGCGGCTGCCCAGCTCACCGAAGGTCAACAGGTGCTCGACGTCGGCTGCGGGACCGGCCTGACCATGCCAGCGATCGCGGAACGCATCGGCCCCACGGGGCATCTGATCGGGATCGATTCCAGTCCGGCGATGCTCGCGCAAGCCTCTAAGCGGACTATCCCGGCGCGGCGGAGCCTGATCCACGCCGACGCCCAACACCTCAGCCCCGAGAGTCTCACCGACCACGGCGTCACTGGGCCCATCGAGGCCGCCCTATTCTGCTACTCCCTTTCGGTGATGCCCGACTGGGCCAGCGCCTGGGAAAGCGTCATACCGCTCCTGGCGCCGGGAGCGCGCGTTGCCATAGCCGACCTGGGCCTGCCCAGCACGGGCGGACCACCGGCACGGTTTTTAGCCCGGATCCTCACCCGCGTTGGACGCAGCAACATCGAGGCCCAGCCTTGGACGGCGCTCCAGGAGAGTTGCAGTCAGATCGAGCACCACGCCCTCAAAGGGGGCCACGTCCAGGTCTGGGCCGGCACCCTGCGGTGAACACCCCTCTCGCATCACCCCCGGTGAGCCCGACCGACGACGCGCCCTGCACGGCAGATCTGTGGCTCGCGGACCGATGAAGTCGAGGTCCGGGTCAGGTCTACCTCAGCATGGAACACACAAGAGGAACCGAAATGGACCTGAAACTCGAGCTCGTGCCGATGTCGGTCACCGATGTCGATCGCGCAAAGGGCTTCTATGCCGACGTGCTCGGCTTCGTCGTTGACGTGGATGTGCGTCCGGCCGACGGTGTCCGGGTGGTGCAGCTCACGCCACCGGGCTCCGCCTGCTCCATCGGCCTGGGCACCGGCCTGCCGGCGTATGACAGCATGCCGCCTGGCTCGACCAAGGGCCTTCATCTCGTGGTCGCCGATATCGAACGGGTCCGGACCGAGCTCATCGAGCGAGGCGCTGACGTCGGGGCGATCGTCGACGTAGGGGGAGGGGTGAAGCACGCCTGGCTGAGCGATCCCGACGGCAACACCTTGACCCTGCAGGAGATGCCTTGGCGGACCGGAGCTGCCTCCTAACCCCTCAGCTCGGCGACGGTTCACCGGCGAGAATCGACTCGAGCACGCGCGCCACTCCGTCGTCCTCACATCTCGGGGCCACGTGGTCGGCGACGGCGATGGCGCTCTCGTGCGCATCTTCCATCGCGTATGACGTTCCGGCCCAGGCAAGCATGGGGATGTCGTTGGGCATGTCACCGAAGGCGACCACTTCGCTCGCGCTCACGCCGAGCCGGTCGCAGAGCGTTCGCAGCGCGCTGGCCTTGGTGACATCTTTGGCGCTGATCTCCACGAGCCCGGGAACCGACCATGTGGCGGTGGCCCGGTCCCCGACGGCTTCGATGACGTGGTCGCGGAACGTCTCGTGGTTCATCCGCTCGTGACGGACGAGAACCTTCACGGCCGGGACGTCCCAGATGTCCGCGAGCACCCCCCGCACGGAGCCGTCCGGAACACGATACGCATCGACAAACGCGGGGTCTCGACGAATTCCGTCCAGACATTCGATGGCGAAGACCACGCCGGGCACGGCCTCGGTGATGGCAGCGACCAGGTCGAGGCCAGGAGCCGGTTCGATGCCGGCGAACTCGATGACGTCGGCACCGTGCACGTCGTAGGCGATGGCGCCGTTGGAGACGATCGCCATCCCGTGCCGCCCGACGTGTGGCCAGAACCCGGTCATCCACCGCAGTGGCCGACCGGTGACGAACACCACCGGAACGTCGGCCCGGTCCACGCGCCGGAGCACATCAGCGCAGTACGGACTCAACGTCGTGCTGTCCTTGGGCACCAGGGTGCCGTCGAGGTCGGTTGCGATCAGCACGAACCTCACGGTAGCGGCATCGAGACGAAGCCCCCGAAATCCGGTCAGGTGGTCAGCATGACCTTGATGGCTCGACGTTCGTCCATCGCGGCGTACCCTTCCGCAACCTCGGCCAGCGGCATGGTGCTGTCGAACACCGAACCGGGTGAGATCTCGCCTGCCAACACCTGATCGCGCAACTGCTCGAGGTAGGCGCGCGCCGGAGCCACCCCACCGGCGATGTTGAGGTTGCGTCCGAACATCGTCCCGATCGGGAGCTCCACGTCGTGCGGCACGCCGACGTAGCCGATGGTCGCGCCAGGACGCAGGATGTCGAAGGCGGTCTGCATCGACTCTGCCGTGCCGACGCACTCCAAGACCGCGTCGGCGCCTACGCCGCCGGTCATCTCCAGGATGGCTGCGACCCCCTCCTCGCCACGCTCGGCGACGATGTCGGTCGCGCCGAACTCGCGCGCCACCTTCTGGCGCGGCTCGTGGCGAGACATCACGATGATCCGCTCGGCGCCCATCCGGGAAGCCGCCAACACGCCACACAGACCCACGGCGCCGTCACCGACGACCACGACCGTCTGCCTCGGCTGGACCCGCGCCGACACCGCAGCATGCCAGCCCGTGCCCATGACGTCACTGAGGGCCAACAGGGAGGGCACCATCTCCGCATCCGGGTGCTCGGGCGTGGCCACCAACGTGCCGTCGGCCAACGGAACCCGCACGTACTCGCCCTGTCCTCCATCCACCATGTGACCCTCTCGGTCCGGTGCCCCCCAGGCGCCACGACGCTCGCACGCGGACTGCATACCGACCTGGCAGTGCGGGCAGGTGTTGTCACCGTAGGTGAACGGCGCGATCACGAAGTCACCGACCCGCAGCGTGCTCACCTGCGACCCGAGCTCCTCGACGACCCCGACGAACTCGTGACCGATCCGGCGCGGCTTCTCGATCGCGTTGATCCCCCGATAGGGCCACAGGTCCGAACCGCAGACACAGCTAGCCGTGACGCGGACCAGTGCGTCAGTCGGCACCACGACCGTCGGGTCCGGAACGTGCTCAAGGGTGATCTCGCGGGCGGCCTGCAGCACGGTTGCTCTCATGGGCGCCAGTCTGCCATCGCGCAATGACAGGATGGGGGCCCGGTCCGGACGTGACGAGAGGCAGCACCATGACTGTTCCTGTGGGGACTTTGCGTGTGGGTTCAGAGGTGGGACGTCTGCGACAGGTGATCGTGCACCGCCCTGGGCTGGAGATGCACCGGTTGACCCCGGAAAACAAGGAGCGCTACCTCTACGACGAGATCCTCTGGGTGGAGCGGGCCCAGGCCGAGCACGACAGCTTCGTGAAGGTGATGCGCGATCGCGGCATCACCGTGCACTACTTCGACGAGCTGCTGACGCAGACCTTGGCGGTGCCGGCGGCGCGCGAGCTGGTCCTCGCCCAGTCGCTGGACGAGCGCCACGTCGGCCCGTTGGCTGCCGACGAGCTGAGGGCGATGTTCGAGCAGATGAGCGACGCCGAGCTGTCCCGCTATCTGATCGGTGGCATCACCAAGGCCGAGGTGTTGGAGCGGATGGAGAGCCCACGCTCGGTGGTCATCGGCGCCCTCGCCGAGCATGAGGCGGTGTTGGCGCCGCTGCCCAATCACCTGTTCACCCGGGACACCTCGGCCTGGGTCTACGACGGCGTCGCCGTGAACTCGATGCACAAGAAGGCGCGGCGGCGAGAAACCGTGCACTACGAGGCCATCTATCGCCACCATCCGATGTTTGCCCAGGCTGCCCCGCAGTGGTGGTGTCACGGCCTGGAAGCCGGCCCCGCCACGGCCGAGGGTGGCGACATCCTCGTCCCCGGCAACGGCACCGTGCTGATCGGGCTCAGTGAACGCACCACCCCCCAAGGCGTCGAACGACTCGCTTCCACGATGCTGGCCTCGGAGCAGATCGACCAGGTCATCGCCCTGGACATGCCCAAGTCACGCGCGGTCATGCACCTGGACACGGTGATGACGATGATCGACCAGGAGACGTTCACCCGCTATCGAGGGCTCCCCGACCTGATGTCATGGACCCTCACTGCTGGTGCCGAACGGGACGGCCGGGTCCAGATCGAGATCGAAGCCCACCCCGCGCACGAGATGGAACAGGTCATCGCTGGGGGCTTGGGGCTGGACGGGCTGCGCGTCCTGGCCGCGGACCAGGACCCGTCGGCGGCCGCTCGGGAGCAGTGGGACGACGGCTGCAACGTGTTGGCGCTGGAGCCCGGCGTCATCGTCGGCTACGAACGCAATACCGTCACCAACGACTTCCTGCGCAGTCAGGGCGTCGAGGTGATCGAGATCTCCGGGGGCGAGCTGGGCCGTGGCCGCGGTGGGCCCCGGTGCATGTCCTGCCCGATCGAGCGCGACCCGCTGGACTGAGCGATGCCCACCAAGCGTCGAGTTCCGGTGGCGCAGGGCCAAGAAGCCCTGGACGTATGCCGATCGGCCGCCGAGCAGGCACAAGGAGGGACCGCTGCGGAGGCCATCGACGCGGTGGCCCGTGACGTCCGGGCACTGGCCGTGCGGTTCAGCCTGGAAGAGCTGGCCGCTCGAGCCCCCGGCCGGGCTGTGGAGGTCAGAGTCCCCCCACTGGGCGCGGTCCAGTGCATCGAGGGCCCACGACACACCCGAGGAACGCCGACCAACGTCATCGAAACCGACGCCGCGACCTGGCTGCTGCTGGTGACCGGCCGGCATACCTGGGAGCAGGCCCGGGCGGCCGGGACGATCAGCGCCAGCGGTCAACGGGCCGACCTGTCGGCATACCTTCCGCTCTGAGCATCGTCTCGATCGCTCGAAGGCCTCGATCGCTCTAAGGTGGCGGGGTGCGATACGGCATCTGCATCCTCCCCGAATACACCTGGCCGCAGGCTGAACCGCTCTGGCGTCGGGCAGAAGAGCTGGGCTTTGACCACGCCTGGACCTATGACCACCTGGTGTGGGCCGGTCTGCCGGACTCGCCGTGGCATTCCACCGTGGCAACCTTGACCGCTGCGGCCATGGTCACCGAGAAGATCGCGCTGGGCACGTTCGTGGCATCGCCGAACTTCCGGCACCCGGTGACGTTCATGCGCGACGCGGTGACGCTCGACGACATCAGCGCGGGACGGCTGTTGCTCGGGCTCGGTGCGGGTGGCGAGCGTGACGCCACCATCCTCGGCGAGGAGCTGACCCGGGGCCAACGCACGCGACGCTTCGCCGAGTTCGTCGACCTGTTGGATCAGACGCTGCGCCGTGACCACGTCGATCATGACGGCGAGTTCTTCTCGGCGGTCGATGCCCGCAATGCGCCCGGTCCCGTGCAGCAGCCGCGGGTGCCCTTCGTGGTGGCCGCGAACGGTCCGCGATCCATGGCCCTGGCGGCGCGGCACGGGCGGGGCTGGCTGACCACCGGGCCCTTGGGTGGTCAACCCGCGCGCACCGTCGACCAGAGCGACACCGCTGCCGTCGAGCACTGGTGGGAGGGCCTGGCCGAGACGGTCACCCGGTTCGATGAGGTGCAGACCGACGTCATCTCCTCCGGCGAGCGTGCCCTCGAGGGACCCGCAGACCGTTACCTGTCGCTGGACGCTGCCGGGGTGCCTGCGTTGACCAGTGCAGCCTTCTTCGCCGAGCAGTGTGAGCGCGCGGACGCGCTCGGCTTCACCGACGTGATCGTCCACTGGCCCCGCTCCACCGATCCGTATCGCGCCGACCTCGCGGTCCTCGATCAGATCGACCTGGGGCGAGCATCCACCGGAAGTCCAGCGGCGTAGCCTAGGGCGATGAGCCAGGAGCAGCCGGACACCGACCCGCGAGTGGACCGAGAGCACGTGGTGCCGGTCGGGGCACGCCGACGCGGCCCGCGAATGGTGCCCTTCTTGGTGACCGGAGCACTGCTCGGAGCCATCGTGGGCATCATCGTCGACCTCACCGGGCCGTCATCCCAGGTGGCTTCGCCCGGACAGGAGATCATCGTGCTCGCCGGCGCCGGAGCGCTGGTCGGGGCCACCCTCGGGGCGGTCGTCTATCTCATCGCAGAATGGAACAGCCTGCGCAAACCCTGACTGTGCGAGACTTGCCAGCGTGGTTCGACCAGATGGGCGTCTCAGTCACGATCTCCTGCCCGACGAGTCCCTCCCGCAAGACGCGTGTGGCGTGTTCGGGGTGTGGGCTCCGGACGACGAGGTCGCCAAACTCACCTACTTCGGGCTCTACGCCCTGCAGCACCGTGGGCAGGAAGCAGCCGGTATTGCGACCAGCGATGGCCGCTCGTTGCTCGTGTTCAAAGACGTCGGGCTCGTCGCCCAGGTCTTCGACGAGTCGAGTCTGGCTTCGCTGCGCGGGCACCTGGCCATCGGTCACTGCCGCTATTCCACGACCGGGCGCAGCACCTGGGAGAACGCACAGCCCACGCTCGGGGGCACGAGCGGCGGCACGGTCGCGTTGGCGCACAACGGCAACCTGATCAACTCCGCCGAGCTGCGCGAAACGTTGGCCGAGCTGCACGGTGGGGATCTGCGCTACGCCTCCGGTGAGGTCGGCCGCGGCAACACCACCGACACTGCGCTGATCACCGGGTTGCTGACCGCCGACGAGGACCGCACGCTGGAGTCTGCGGCGATGGAAGTGCTGCCGATGTTGCGTGGGGCCTTCTCGTTGGTCTTCTGCGACGAGCAGACGGTGTATGCGGCGCGCGACCCCCAGGGCGTGCGTCCGCTGGTCCTGGGCCGCCTGGAGCGGGGCTGGGTCGTCGCCTCCGAGACCGCGGCGCTGGACATCGTGGGCGCCAGCGTCGTGCGGGAAGTCGAGCCCGGTGAGCTGATCGCGATCGACGAACACGGGCTCCGCAGCCGCCGATTCGCCGAGGCCAATCGCAAGGGGTGCGTCTTCGAGTACGTCTATCTCGCCCGTCCGGACACCTCGCTCAACGGTCGTTCGGTGCACGAGAGTCGCGTCGAGATGGGCCGGCAGCTGGCTCGGGAACACCCCGTCGAGGCCGACATGGTCATGCCCACTCCGGAATCGGGGACGCCGGCGGCCATCGGGTATGCCGAGGCCTCGGGCATCCCCTACGGTGCCGGTCTGGTCAAGAACGCCTACGTCGGCCGGACGTTCATCGCGCCCAGCCAGACCATCCGCCAGCTCGGCATCCGACTGAAGCTGAACCCGTTGAAGCACGTCATCAAGGGCAAGCGGCTGATCGTCGTGGACGATTCGATCGTGCGCGGCAACACCCAGCGGGCCCTGGTCCGGATGCTGCGTGAAGCCGGCGCGGCCGAGGTGCACGTCCGCATCTCCTCACCTCCGGTGCGCTGGCCGTGCTTCTACGGCATCGACTTCGCCACTCGCGCCGAACTGGTCGCCAACGGCTTGAGCATCGAGGACATCTGCGCGTCCATCGGCGCCGACTCGCTGGGATACATCAGTGAAGAAGGCATGATCGCCGCGACGACCCAGGAGCCCGACCAGCTGTGCACCGCATGCTTCTCGGGGGTCTATCCCATCGGCCTACCCGAGGACAGCCAGCGCGGCAAGGACGTCCTCGAGCTCGAGTTCCCGGTGCGTGAAGGCAGCGACCCGACCGACGTGGGCACGCTCGACGTCGAAGCGGTGACCGAACGGCATACCGGCGTGGTGGACGTCGACGGGGTGCCGGTCGGGTCAGCCATGGGCGGCTCCGACGCGTTGACGCGGCCGTGACCTCACCCTCGGGACCGAGCACAGATCCCGGACTCGGGGGCCAACCGGGCACCGGCATCACGTATGCCGAGGCCGGGGTGGACGTCGAGGCCGGTGACGCCGCGGTCGCGTTGATGAAGTCGGCGGTCAGCCGCGCCGGACGACCGGAGGTCCTGGGTGGGCTCGGCGGTTTCGCGGGGATGTTCGACGCCTCGGCGCTGCGCGGGATGGCGCGACCGGTGCTGGCCACCAGCACCGATGGGGTGGGCACCAAGGTGGCCATCGCCCAGGCCCTGGATCGACACGACACCATCGGCATCGACCTCGTCGGGATGGTCGTCGACGACATCGTGGTCTGCGGGGCCGAGCCGTTGTTCATGACCGACTACATCGCCTGTGGTCGGGTGGTGCCCGAGCGGATCGCCGCCATCGTCGCGGGCATCGCCCGTGGCTGCGAAATGGCGGGGGTCGCGCTGATCGGGGGAGAGACCGCGGAGCACCCGGGTCTGCTGGCCCCGGACGAATACGACGTCGCCGGAGCGGCCACCGGGGTCGTGGAGCACGATCGCGTGCTGGGGCCGCACCGGGTGCGCGCCGGCGACGCCGTGATCGCGCTGGCCTCGTCGGGGTTGCACTCCAACGGCTACTCGCTGGTGCGGCGCGTGGTGGCCCACGCCGGGCTGGCCTGGGAGGAGCACTGTCCGGACTTCGGGCGCACCTTGGGCGATGAGGTGCTCGAGCCCACCCGCATCTATACCCAGGACCTGCTCTCGCTCATTGCAACCCCTGGGGTGGACCTGCACGGACTCTCACACATCACCGGGGGAGGGCTGGCCGCCAACGTGGCCCGGGTGCTGCCCGCTGGTCTGCACGCCACCCTGGAACGCGCCACGTGGGCGCCTCCGACGATCTTCGGTGCCGTGCAACGGTGGGGGGCCGTGCCCCAACACGACCTGGAGCAGACCCTGAACATGGGCGTCGGATTTGTGGCGATCCTGCCGCCTGAGCAGGCTGATTTCGCCGTCGCCCGCTGCCAGGAGCTGGGGGTCGACGCGTGGGCCGTTGGCGAGGTGGGCCACGACGGGCCCACCCACGACCACCACACGGTTCAGGGAGCAAAAGGAGTCGACGGGGGCTCAGTGAGCCTCGTCGGTTCCTACCGGGGCTGAAGCTAGGCGCGCTTCTTCATCCAGGAGCCCGGCGTGATCGGCTGGGCCGCACGCGGGGCCACGTCCTGCTCCGAATCCTGCCCGGGCTCGGAGC
>JBASAZ010000204.1:0-8863 GCA_049650845.1 Ornithinimicrobium sp. | reverse complement strand
CCCTGAGGAAACCCCCAGCGCACCGGCGCAGCGGCCCGGCCCTAGGGTCGGGCCGCTGCGCGCTCGGAACCACGAAGGTCAGCGACAGGAGTAGTGGCTGTGAAACTGGAACTGCGAGGAATCACCAAGCGCTTCGGATCCCTGGTGGCCAACGACTCGATCGATGTGGTCGTCGAGCCCGGTGAGATCCACGCCCTTCTGGGCGAGAACGGCGCCGGAAAAAGCACGCTGATGAACGTGCTGTACGGCCTCTACGAGCCGGACGACGGGCAGATCCTGCTCGACGACCGCGGCGTCGAGTTCAGTGGTCCAGGTGACGCGGTCGCCGCCGGTATCGGCATGGTGCACCAGCACTTCATGCTCATCCCGGTCTTCACGGTGGCCGAGTCGGTCGCGCTCGGCTTCGAGCCGACCAGCGCCACCGGGGTGCTGAACCTGGCCCAGGCCCGTGAGCGCGTCATCGAGATCAGTGAGCGGTTCGGCTTCCATGTCGACCCGGACGCGCTGATCGAGGACTTGCCGGTGGGCGTGCAACAGCGGGTGGAGATCATCAAGGCCTTGGCTCGCGACGCCCAAGTGCTCATCCTGGACGAGCCCACGGCCGTGCTGACCCCGGCCGAAACCGACGAGCTCATCTCGATCATGGGTGAGCTCAAGGCATCCGGAACCTCGATCGTGTTCATCACGCACAAGCTTCGCGAGGTGCGGGCCATCGCTGACCGGATCACCGTCATCCGCCGGGGGGCGGTCGTCGGTCAGGCCAGCCCCGAGTCGACCGAGACCGAGCTTGCGTCGCTGATGGTCGGTCGCGCGGTGACGCTGGCCATCGACAAGAGCGCGGCCGACTCGGGCGAGAGCGCTCTTCAGATCAAGGGCTTGACCATGCTCAGCCCGACGGGGGTGCCGGTTATCGACCGGCTCAGCCTGGACGTCCGTCGGGGCGAGATCCTCTGCGTCGCCGGGGTCCAAGGCAACGGCCAGACCGAGTTGGCCGAGACCATCGTGGGCTTGACCGCCTTCGACGCAGGCTCGATCACCTTGGACGGCAGAGATCTGGCACCGCTGGGGGTGCGTCAGCGGTTGCGAGCCGGGATCGGCTTCGTGCCCGAGGACCGTTCCACTGACGGCGTGGTATCGAGCTTTTCGATCGCTGAGAACTTGGTGCTCGACCTCTACGACACGGCGCCGTTCGCCAAGGGGGTGTCGATGAGTCCGGCCGCGGTGCGGGATAACGCACAGGTGCAGACGCAGGAGTTCGACGTGCGGTTCACCGACGTCAACGACCCCATCGCCACGCTGTCCGGTGGCAACGCGCAAAAGGTGGTCCTGGCCCGCGAGCTGTCACGACCCCTGAGCCTGTTGATCGCTTCCCAGCCCACCCGCGGACTCGATGTCGGCTCCATCGAGTTCGTCCACCAGCGCATCGTGGAAGAACGGGACAAGGGCACACCCGTGATGATCGTGTCCACCGAGCTGGACGAGGTCGTTGCCCTGGCCGACCGGGTCGCGGTGATGTATCGCGGCAAGGTCGTCGGCATCGTGGACGCCGCCGAGTCGCCGGAGGGCATCAGTCGAGACGTCCTGGGCCTGATGATGGCCGGAGTCCCGTTGGCCGAAGCCCAAGAGCAGACCTCCGGGAAACGCACACCGCGAAAGGCGACAGGATGACCGAGGCGAATACGGCCCCCGACACCGACAGTTCGCAGCGATCGGAGATCGTCCGCCAGATCGTCGGTGGCAACGCCATGATCTCGCTCCTGGCCATCGTGCTCTCTTTGCTCATCGGCGGCGTCCTGATCGCCTTCGCGGACGAGAGCGTCCGCGAGTCGTCGAGCTACTTCTTCTCCCGCCCCGGTGACCTGCTGGGCCAGGCCTTCGAGGCCGTGCGCTCGGCATACAGCGCGCTGTTCCGGGGCTCGATCTTCAACTGGCGACAAGACACCTTCGCGGCCCAGGTGAAGCCGCTGACCAACTCCATGGTCTTCGCTACTCCGTTGATCCTGGCGGGCCTGGGCATCGCCGTCGCCTTCCGCGCCGGGCTGTTCAACATCGGCGCCCAGGGGCAGATCATCGTCGGCGCCATCTGCGCCTCCTACATCGGCTTCGCCTGGGATCTGCCGGTGGGCCTGCACCTGCTGCTGGCGATGCTCGGCGGCGCGATCGGGGGTGCGGTGTGGGGTGCCATCCCCGGGGGACTGAAGGCACGCTTCGGAGCCAACGAAGTGATCGTCACCATCATGCTCAACTACATCGCGGTCTTCCTGATCAGCTACACCCTGAAGCAGCCGGTCTTCAACCCGGGTCGCTCGGGGCAACGCAGCCCCGCCATCGACCAGAGCGCGGCGTATCCGCTGCTGATCCCGGACTGGCTGGTCCCCGGCAACAGTTTCCGGTTGCATTGGGGCTTCGTCGTCGCCCTCATCGCCACCGCGCTCGTGTGGTGGCTGCTGGAACGGTCCACGATCGGGTTCGAGCTGCGTGCCGCCGGGGCCAACCCGCACGCCGCCCGCACGGCGGGGATGTCGGTCGGCAAGATCATGGTGATCACGATGGTGATCGCTGGTGCCCTGGCCGGCTTGGCGGCAACCGCCCAGGTGCTCGGCACCGAGCGATCGCTGACCGCCGGGGTGGCTGCCTCGTACGGTTTCGACGCCATCACGGTGGCGCTGCTGGGTCGCTCCAAACCGGTGGGCACGCTGCTGGCGGGCCTGCTCTTCGGGGCGTTGAAGTCCGGCGGCTTCCTGATGCAGGCCGAGACGCAGACGCCGATCGACATCATCTTGGTGGTGCAGTCGATCATCGTTCTGCTGATTGCGGCGCCCCCGCTGATCCGGGCGATTTTCCGGTTGCCCGACCCTGATCGACCTCGGCACATCCCCGGCCGGTCCAAGCCGGCGGAGGCGGCAGCATGAGCGTCGACACCCAGGTCCCGGCGCCCAGCACGCAGCCGCAGGACAGCGACGACGAGCAGGTCCTGCAGCGGATCGCCTATCGAGCCCCGATCATGTATGCCGTGGCGGCGCTGATCGCGCTCTTCTTCCTCAGCCGCACCGAGTCGGGCGCGCAGACGAAGTTCCAGCTCAACTCCGGCTCGTCGTGGCTGTCCATTCCCACCTTCGGGATCCCGGCCTTGGCCACCATCGCCGGGTTAGCCATCCTGATGGGCATCGCCAGCGTGCTGGCCTTCGTGGCGGCTCGGGCTCGACGCCGGATATCGGTCTGGATGAACGTGGCGGTCGGGGTCGCCTTCGTGCTCAGCTTCTTGACCTGGGTCGGTGCCGGCAAGGCATCCGTGATCCCGATCACCTCGCTGCTCGCCGGGGCACTGGCCCTGTCGGTGCCGTTGATCTTCGGTGCCATGTCGGGGGTGGTCTGTGAGCGCTCGGGCGTCATCAACATCGCCATCGAGGGGCAGCTGCTCTTCGGAGCCTTCGCTGCCGCCGTCGCGGCCTCGCAGCTCACCAGCGGCTACGCCGGCCTCGTGGCGGCGCCCGTCGCCGGTGCGCTCGTCGGGGCGCTGCTGGCCTGGTTCGCGGTCAGCTTCCGGGTCAACCAAATCATCGTCGGAGTCGTGCTCAACACGCTGATCATCGGACTGACCGGATTCTTCTTCTCCACGGTCCTGGCTGATGACAAGGCCAGCTGGAACAGTCCGCCAAAGCTGCCGGAGATCGACATTCCGATTCTTTCCGAGATCCCGGTGATCGGGCCGGTGCTCTTCGAGCAGACGATCCTGGTCTATCTGATGTACGCCGTGGTCATCGCGTTGCAGTTCATGCTCTTCCGCAGTCGTTGGGGGTTGCGCACCCGCGCCGTGGGTGAGCACCCCCGCGCGGCGGACACCGTGGGCATCAAGGTGAACGTGCGCCGGGTCTGGAACACCATTCTGGGCGGGGCGATCGCGGGTCTGGGGGGCGCCTTCTTCACGGTCGGCTCCGGTCTGGCCTTCGGTCGGGAGATGTCGGCTGGTCAGGGCTATATCGCGCTGGCCGCGATGATCCTGGGCAAGTGGAGCCCGAAGGGTGCGGTCCTGGCGGCGCTGCTGTTCGGCTTTTCCAAGAACCTCGGCAACGTCATCTCCACGATCGGCAGCGGGGTCCCCTCCGAGGTGCTGCTGATGCTGCCGTATCTGATCACGATCTTCGCCGTGGCCGGCTTCGTCGGCAGGGTGCGACCACCCGCGGCCGAGGGCACTGCATACACCAAGAGCTGATGGAGGCCAGAGGGCTGATGGACGCCGACACGGAGGATTCGATGACCGAAGAAGAGCCAACCCGTGAGGTGGACTGGGAGGAGCTGCGCGCGGCGGCGGTAGCGGCGATGACCCGTGCCTATGCGCCGTATTCGCGCTATCGGGTCGGTGCCGCTGCGCTGGTGGACGACGGTCGCATCGTCAGCGGCTGCAACGTGGAGAACGCCAGCTATGGACTGTCCCTGTGTGCCGAATGCGGGATGATCTCCCATCTGGTCGCCACCGGCGGAGGACGACTGGTGGCGGCGCTGTGCGTGGACGGTGACGAGGGCCTGATCATGCCGTGCGGTCGGTGCCGCCAGCTCCTCGATGAACACGCCGCTCCCGGCGCGCAGATCCTGACGCCGTTGGGCACCAAGACCATTGCCGAGGTGCTTCCGCAGGCCTTTGGTGCGCACGACATCGAGGATCACTAGTCCCGCTCAGGAGGTGGTACGCATGCCGGAACAATCGCAGTCGGCGGTGCCCGCCGCCGAGGCGGACCGACACGACCTGATCCGGGTCCGTGGTGCGCGGCAGCACAACCTCACCGGCATCGACCTCGACCTGCCCAAACGCCGGTTGACGGTCTTCACCGGTGTCTCGGGCTCGGGGAAGAGTTCCTTGGTGTTCGGCACGATCGCGGCGGAGTCACAGCGCTTGATCAACGAGACCTACAGCGCGTTCCTACAGGGTTTCATGACCTCACAGGCCAGGCCTGAGGTGGACGTGCTGGAAGGACTGACCACCGCCATCGTGGTGGATCAGCAGCGGATGGGGGCGAACGTTCGCTCCACGGTCGGAACCGCGACCGACACCGGAGCCATGTTGCGCATTCTGTTCAGCCGCGTCGGTCAGCCTCAGGTCGGTTCGCCGAACGCGTTCTCCTTCAACGTGGCGTCGATGTCCGGGTCCGGCGCCGTCACGATGAACAAGGCGGGCAAGACCGTGAAGGAGAAGCGTAGTTTCAGTGTGACCGGCGGGATGTGCGTGCGCTGTGAAGGGCGTGGGGCGGTGACGGACATCGAGATCTCGGCCATCGTGGATGAGTCCAAGTCGTTGGCCGAGGGTGCGATCACGGTCCCGGGCTACAGCGCTGACGGGTGGTATGGCCGGATCTTCAGCGCGGTCGTGCCCGCAGACAAGCCGGTAGGCCGTTTCACCGCGAAGCAACGGGCCGAGTTCCTGTACGGCGAGCCGCGCAAGATCAAGGTGGACAACATCAACCTGACCTACGAAGGTCTGATCCCGCGCATCCAGAAGTCGATGTTGGCCAAAGACGTCGAATCGCTGCAGCCCCACGTGCAAGCCTTCGTCGAGCGCGCGGTCACCTTCACCGAGTGCCCGGACTGTCACGGCACGCGGCTCAACGACGTCGCCCGGTCCTCGAAGGTCGCGGGCATCAACATCGCGGAAGCCAGTGCCATGCAGATCAGTGATCTGGCCCCGTGGGTGGCGCAGATCGGCGACGCGTCGGTGGCGCCGCTGCTCGGTGCCCTGCGCGAGAGCCTGGACTCCTTCACCGACATCGGTCTGGGTTATCTGTCCTTGGACCGAGCCTGCGGCACGCTGTCGGGCGGCGAGGGCCAACGGGTCAAGATGGTTCGTCACCTCGGGTCCGCGCTGACCGACGTGACCTACGTCTTCGACGAGCCCACGATCGGGCTGCACCCGCACGACATACAGCGCATGAACGACCTGCTGCTTCGCTTGCGCGACAAGGGAAACACCGTGCTGGTGGTGGAGCACAAACCCGAGGTCATTGCCATCGCCGACCACGTCGTGGATCTTGGGCCCGGCGCGGGCAGACACGGCGGTCAGGTGATGTATGAGGGTTCGGTCGCCGGGCTCGCCCGCAGCGACACCGTGACGGGTGCGCACCTGCACGATCGAACGCGCCTCAAGGAGCAGGTCCGGGCGCCCTCGGGGGCTATCGAGGTGCGCGGTGCCGACACTCATAACCTGCGCAGCATCGACGTGGACGTCCCGCTGGGGGTCCTCGTCGTCGTCACCGGGGTGGCCGGATCGGGCAAGACCTCACTGATCCACGGATCGGTGTGCGCCCGTGAGGACGTCGTCGCGATCGATCAGGGGGCCATCAAAGGCTCGCGTCGTAGCAACCCGGCTACCTACTCCGGGGCGCTCGACCCGATCCGCAAGGCTTTCGCCAAGGCCAACGGGGTCAAGCCTGCGTTGTTCAGCGCCAACTCCCAGGGCGCCTGTCCGGTATGCAACGGAGCGGGGGTGATCTACACCGACCTGGCCATGATGGCGAGCATCGCCTCTACCTGCGAGGAGTGCGAGGGCAAGCGCTTCGAGGCCTCGGTGCTGGACTATCACCTCGGCGGGCGGGACATCAGCGAGGTGTTGGCCATGTCGATCACCGAGGCCGAGCGGTTCTTTGCCTCAGGCGAGGCCGAGACGCCCGCGGCCCGCAAGGTTCTGCAGCGTCTGGTGGACGTGGGCCTGGGTTATCTTCGCCTGGGCCAACCGTTGACCACGTTGTCCGGTGGTGAGCGGCAGCGACTGAAGCTGGCCACCCACCTTGGTCGCCGTGCAGGGATCTACGTGCTGGACGAGCCGAGCACCGGGTTGCACCTCGCGGACGTCGAGCAGTTGCTCGGACTGCTGGATCGTCTGGTGGATGGGGGCACGTCGGTCATCGTGATCGAGCACCATCAGGCCGTCATGGCCCACGCGGACTGGATCATCGATCTTGGGCCCGGCGCGGGCCACGAAGGTGGCTCGGTGGTGTTCGAGGGCACGCCGGACGCGCTGGTCGCGGACCGGTCCACCCTCACGGGTCGACACCTGGGCGACTATCTCGGCGCCTGATCTCAGACCAGTGGTGCGTTCGAGGGGGGCGGGCCCAACAGCACGCTGGGCGGCATGCCGTGGGCGGTCACCTCGAGCGCCTGATCACCCGAGCCCGCAATGTACAGCACCGTGCCGGCGATGCCTGAGACCGAGCGTTCCAGCGAGGCGCAGGTGCCGGAGTCGAGGACCATGCGACCTCGCTCTCGGGAAATGAAGGTGGGCTCGGACGGGGCGCCGTCGTCGGGAGCGGACGGGCTGCCGTCGTCGGGAGCGGACGGGGACGATGGGGCGGCCGCGACCTTGGTGGGATCCAGCGGCGCGTGGGTCATCGCCTTGGCCAGTTCGTCCATGATCGCTCGGTCCTGAGGATCACCGCGCTCGGGGATCCCGAAGTCGATCTCGGTGATCGCCTCAGCTCCCGTGCCAGGGTCGGTGAGCGTGTAACCCTGAACCACCAACGCGGCCTGGTGCTCGCTGGTCATGGTGGTGTAGGCGATGCCCTCCGAACCGTCCGGCAACGTGACCTGCGCCGCAAAGGCGAGCATCTGTGGCGCGAGCCCCACTGCCGCGGTGTGGGCACACGCCAACGTCGCCTCGGTGCGAGGAGTGGTGATGACGACCAGGACTCGATCCCCTCGCAGGACCACCAACGTGGGAAACATCGTGGTCTCGCCGTCGGCCCGCTGCAACGAGCGCCGTTTGAGGTCGTTGACGGGTGGCACGATAAGGGCCATGGCATCGGCAAGTTTCACCCGATCACGATGTCACACCTGAACCCCGGAGGCCCCACTATGAGTGAAGACTTTGACGCCGTCGACATCATCCGCAGCAAGCGGGACCGGCGCGAACTGGGCACCGCGGAGATTCAATGGGTGATCGATGCCTACACGCGCGAGGCGGTGGCCGATGAGCAGATGTCGTCGTTGGCCATGGCGATCCTGCTCAACGGCATGAACCGCCGAGAGATCGCCGACTGGACGGCGGCGATGATCGCCTCCGGCGAACGGCTGGACTTCTCCGGACTCTCACGCCCGACCGCCGACAAGCACTCCACCGGCGGGGTGGGCGACAAGATCACCCTGCCCTTGGCCCCGTTGGTCGCGGCCTGTGGGGTGGCGGTGCCGCAGCTCTCGGGTCGCGGCCTGGGCCACACCGGCGGCACCCTGGACAAGCTGGAAGCCATCCCGGGGTGGCAGGCGTCGCTGACGAACGAGCAGATGAGGCAGCAACTCGAGGACGTCGGGGCGGTCATCTGCGCGGCGGGGTCAGGGCTCGCACCCGCCGACAAACGGCTCTATGCGCTGCGGGACGTCACCGGGACCGTCGAGGCCATCCCGCTGATCGCGTCGTCGATCATGTCCAAGAAGATCGCGGAGGGCACCGGAACGTTGGTCCTGGACGTCAAGGTCGGCTCGGGCGCGTTCATGAAAGACCTGGCCTCGGCTCGAGAGCTGGCTGACGTCATGGTCGAGCTCGGCACGAAAGCCGGGGTGCACACGGCGGCGCTGCTCACCCAGATGGAGGTTCCGCTGGGGTTGACGGCGGGCAACGGACTCGAGGTGGCCGAGAGCGTGGAGGTGCTGGCCGGCGCAGGACCGAGCGACGTCGTGGAGCTCACGGTGGCGTTGGCCCGGGAAATGTTGGCCGGCGCGGGCCCGGAGTATGCCGACATCGACCCCGCCCAGGCGTTGAACGACGGCCGCGCCATGGATGTCTGGCGTTCGATGATCTCCGCGCAGGGGGGCGACCCGGACGCGCCGATGCCCAGCGCCGAGGAAACCCATGAACTGACTGCTGAGTCCGACGGGGTGCTCG